>NZ_DATBNB010000433.1 GCF_036554565.1 Longimicrobium sp.
GGGGCTGCTGCTGGCGGTGGGGCCGGGGGTGCTGGTCACGGCCCACCGGGAGCTTTCGGACGTGCCCTTCTGGGCGTTCACCATGCTGGCGCTGTGGGCGTTCTCGCGGGCGCGGCCGGCGGATGCCGATGCCGTCACGCCCGGGGAAGGCGGCGCCCTGTGGCCCCTGGCCATCGCCGCCGCCGCCACGGTGGCCGCGTACGCCACGCGGTCCGCCGGGCTGCCCCTGGTGCTGGCGGCCGGTGGATGGCTCGCCTGGAAGCGGCACTGGCGCGGCCTGGCGCTCCTGGCCGGCGTCGTGCTGCCCTTCGCCGTCGCGTGGTGGGTGCGCGGACGGATGATGGGCGGGCCGGGCTATACCAGCTTCCTGTGGTACGTCGATCCCTACCGCCCGGCGCTCGGCACCGTGACCTTCGGCGGGATGCTGGCGCGCATCGTCAGGAACAGCGGCGAGTACGTGGGCGAGCACATTCCCGTCCTGCTGATCGGCGCCGGGAACACCGCCCTGGCGATCGCCGCCGGGGTCACGGTCGTCGGCTTCGCGGCGGCGGGATGGGCCCTGCGCGTGTCGCGGGCGGGCGTCGCCGAGTTCCTGCTTCCGCTGTACCTGGGGCTGGTGATGGTGTGGCCCGCGGAGTGGGCGGGCGAGCGGTTCATCCTCCCGGTGCTTCCCTTGCTGCTCCTGTACGCCGCCGAGACCGTGAAGGCGGGGGCAAGCCGGGTGGGAGCGGCGCGCCCCGCGGGAGTGGCGGCCACCGCCGTGGTGATGCTGATGGCGCTTCCCGCGCAGAAGGTGGAGCTGTCGGCGGGATCGTACTGCCGCGCGGAGTTCCGGCTGGGACACGCCTTCCCCTGCGTGCTCCCCGTGTGGCAGGACTTCTTCACGCTGGCGGTGCAAGCCCGCGGCAAGCTGCCGGAGGGCTCGGTGGTGCTCTCGCGGAAGCCCACGCTGTTCTGGGCCTTTTCGGGGTACCCATCCCGCACCTACCCGTTCAGCCCCGAGCCCGACAGCCTCATCCGCGAAGCGCGGCGGGCCGGCGCGGAGTACGTCGTTACCGACCGGATCGACCACGTGGCCGCGATGTACCTGTCACCCGTGTTCATCCGCCGGTCCGAGGGGTTTTGCGTGGTCCACACCATGGGCTCCGACCGCCCGACGCTGATGGGCATTCTTCCCGACGCGGAGCGTGCGCCCGACACGGGCGCGGGGGGCCAGGGGGAAACGGTGACGCTCGAGTTCGCCGCCTGCGGCCCCGCGTACCGGGCCGGCCGCGATGGGGGGCGCATGGGCCCCGGGCGCCTGGTCCGGTAGACGAGAGCACGGATCGGAAAGGCCCCGCCGCGATGCTCCGCGGCGGGGCCTTCCTCGATGACCCGCAGCCTCAGGCGTGAACGAGGGCGCGGGCGTAGGCGAGGGCCCCGTGCACCGCGTCGGCCTGGGGCGGGCGCACCCGGCAGGGGTGGCCGGCGTCGCCCAGGTGGCCAGCGACGAGGGAGGCGAACAGTGGGTTCTGCAGCACGCCGCCGTGAAAGACGACCGGCACCTCGCCCGGCCAGGGCGCCAGGCGCGAGGCGAGCGCGCCCACGTGCCCGGCCAGCTCCGTCGCCTGCGCCCGCACCACCCGCATCGAAACGGCATCGCCCAGCTCCGCCGCCTCCAGCACCTCGCGGGCGAGCGCCGCCACGTCGGCCTTTTCCACGCGCCCCGCCCAGGGCGGAATCTCGCGCGCGTGCTCCAGCCCCAGCGTGTCGAGAAAGCGGTCCAGCAGCGGGGTCGCCGGCTCGCGCCCATCCACCGACCGCAGCGCCGCCTTCAGCCCCTCGCGGCCCAGGGCGTACCCGCTCCCCTCGTCGCCCACGATCATCCCCCATCCGCCGCACCGCTCCATCCGCCCGTCCCCGGCGCGCCCGTAGGCCACGGAGCCCGTCCCGGCGATCAGCAGGATCCCCGCGCCGCCGCCGAAGGCGCCCTCCAGCGCGATCTCGCCGTCCGAGGCCACGCGCACCCGCCCCGCGACGCCCAGCTCGGCCAACGCCTCCTCGACCGCCACCCGCTCGGCCTCGTTCCCCACGCCGGCCAGCCCGGCGCACAGGGCGTCGGGCACCCGGTCCGGCCCCAGGCCGCCGACCGCCTCGCGCACCAGGCCGGCGATGACCTCGGCGCTGCGCTCCGGATGGCGGGGGTCCACCAGCCCCGCCGGTCCCTCGGCGCGGGCCAGCTCGCGGCCGGCGGCATCGGCCAGGACCAGGGTGGTGCGGGTGCCGCCGCCGTCCACGCCGGCGAAGAAGGTATCGTCCATCCGTCAGCCGGTGGCCTGGCCGAGATCCAGCTGCGCCGCCTGCGCCGGCTGGCCGCCCGCCGGCGGATGAGCCGGGCGCGGCGCCCGGTCGGCGGCGCGCCGCATGGAGGGCGGCGCGCCCAGGGCGCTCGTGGAGATGGTCTCGATCTCCACGGGCTTTCCGTTCCTGCGGATGACGTACGCCTCCATGGCGTAGTACTCGGGGAGCCCCAGGCTGTCGACCATGCGCGCGGTGGAGGTGTTGCGCTCCTCCACGCGCTGCCAGAACTCGCGGTCGTCCTGGCCGGGGAAGGGGGCACGGTCCTTCTGGCTCTGGTGCTTGAAGATGGCCAGGATCTTGTGGCGAAGCTCGTCCTCCGAAAGCGGCACCAGCACGTCGGCCTCGCTGACGGGCCACTCCTGCCAGGCCCCGCGGTAGTACCACACCTCGGGCGCCTCGCCGGAGTACTGCTCCAGCGCGCGCTCCACCGCCTCCAGGCACATGCGGTGGGTGCCGTGCGGGTCCGACAGGTCGCCCGCCACGAAGATCAGCTCCGGCTGCACCTCTTCCAGCAGCTTGAGCGTGATCGCCACGTCGCGCGGCCCAATGGCGTCCTTGCGCACCTTGCCCGTCTGGTAGAAGGGCAGGTTCAGGAAGCAGGCCTGCTCGCGGCGCATGCCGAAGGTCTCGATCCCCGACACCGCCTCGGCCTCGCGGATGCGCTGCTTGATCTTGAGCACCTCGTCGATGTCCACCTGCCCGGGGTGCTTGCTGTCCAGGAAGTCCTCGATGCGCGCGGTGAGGTTCTCGACCGCGCCGTCGCCCAGCTCGAAGTCGCGGCCGAAGCGGCGCAGGAAATCCATGTAGCGCCGCACCTCGTGGTCGAAGACGGCGATGTTCCCCGAGGTCTGGTAGGCGACGACGATCTCGTTCTCGTTGTGGTGCAGCTTGTTGAGAATGCCGCCCATGGAGATGACGTCGTCGTCGGGGTGCGGGCTGAAGACGATGATGCGCTTGCCCTGCGGCAGCTTGCTCTTGCCGCGCACCTTGGAGATCAGCGCGTTGAACACCTCGCCGTTCAGCGGCCCGGCGGTGCGGTAGCGCGCCAGCAGCGACGACAGGTGGTGCTCGCGGTAGTCGTCGTTGTCCAGCTTCAGGATGCTCTTGCCGGTGGCCTGGCTCAGCCAGATGACGGCGCGGATCTCCAGCTCGCGGTCCCACCGCACCTCGCCCACCACCCACGGCGTCTTGACGCGCGTGAGCTCGGCCGCGGCGGCCGGGTCCAGGTAGAAGGTGGCGTTGCGGTGGTTCTGCAGGTACGTGGCGGCGATGTCGGGGTCGGGTTCGCCCTCCACGGCGCGCTGGATGATGATGGCCTTGTGCTCGCCCGTGGCGATCAGGGCGATCTCGCGCGCCTCCAGGATGGAGGCCACGCCCATTGTGATGGCCTCGGTGGGCACGTTGTCTTCGCCGAAGAAGTCGGCGGCGGCGTCGCGGCGGGTGACGGTGTCCAGCGCGATCAGCCGGGTGCGCGACTCCACGCCGGACCCGGGCTCGTTGAAGCCGATGTGCCCCGTCTTGCCGATGCCCAGCAGCTGGAAGTCGATGCCGCCCAGCGCGGCGATGGCCTCTTCGTACGCACGGCAGTGCTCCTCGACCTGGTCGCGGGGGAGCGCGCCGCGGGGGATGTTGACGTTTTCGCGCGGGATGTTGATGTGCTCGAACAGGTTTTCCCACATGTACCGGTGATAGCTGTGAATGCTGTCCGGCTCCATCGGGTAGTACTCGTCGAGGTTGAAGCTGACGACGTTTGAAAAGTCGAGCCCCTCGTCGCGGTGCATGCGGATCAGCTCGCGGTAGATGCCGATGGGCGTGCTGCCCGTGGCCAGCCCCAGGACGGCGGGCCTGCCTTCGGCGTTCTTCGCGCGGATGACCTGGGCGATGCGGCTGGCGAGGGTGGATGCGATCTGGTCGTGTTCCAGAATGCGAACGGGGACGCGCTCGCGGGACTGCGCCATGCGGCCTCGTGGTTCAGCGGTTCTCGGGTTTGGTATGGCCGGAGCCCGCCCAGGGCTGCACGGAGCGTGCCCCCCGGGGCGGGTTCAGCCCCGTGCGGATGGGCACTGGAGCGTGTTCCGGCCTGGAGTTGGGGAAAGTAGCACGCGGTGGGGGGGATGGCACGAGGTTCCCCCTCCCCCCGGCCCCCTCCCCCGCAAACTGCGCGGGAGAGGGGGAGAAAAGACTACTCGGTGAGGGAGAGTGAGCCTCGGATCCGCTGCAACACCGAGTCGAGATTGCTCAGCACTTCCTCGTTGCGGAAGCGGATCACACGGATGCCGTGGAGCGCCAAGCACTCTGTGCGGTTCTGATCGTATTCCGCCAGACGCTCGTGAATTGGGCCATCCAGTTCGATGCACAGCTTTCGGCTGGGGCAGTAGAAATCGAGGATGAACCGGTCGATCGGATACTGACGGCGGATCTGGATTCCGTCGAGCTGCTGCCGGCGAACGGCCGCCCAGAGCGTCGCCTCGGCTTCCGTCGGCTGCTTGCGATGCCCGCGAGACCCGGCTTTCATCGGGTCCGAAATTCGTCGAGGCTGCTTCCAAACCATGGGCACACTCCAGCGCATAGCTGTTCTCCCCTCTCCCGCGCAGTTTGCGGGGGAGGGGCCGGGGGAGGGGGAACCAAGGGCCCGGCCGGCACTGCGTCGAAACGCACTACTCTCCTTGCTCACCCTCCGAAGCGCCAGAGTATGCGCCGCCCCGCCCCGTCTGTCCAGCTTTCTCCTTTCACGTCACGTCACGCCCCGCCCCGTCGCCGTCACGGCGCAGGCGCAGGCGTCGCCCGGCGCGCCTCCCAGTCCACCAGCGGGGCGTCGGTGATGGCGGACTGCACCGCATCCGCCACCGCGCGGCGCAGCGGCGTCTGCTTCTGGTTCTGGCTCGTGGGGTTCACCCGCGTGGTCAGCAGGATCACGAACAGCCCGCGCTCGGGGTCCACCCACATCGACGTTCCCGTGTACCCCGTGTGCCCAAAGCTGCGCGCCGAAAAGAACCGTCCCGCGCTGGACTGCCCCGCCGGCGTGTCCCACCCGATCGCGCGGCTGGCGCCGGGGCCCTGCGGCGCCGTCCACCGGGCGATCGTCTGCGGCTTCAGCAGGCGCACCCCCCCGTACTCCCCGCCGTTCAGCAGCATCTGCGCGAACACCGCCAGGTCCCTCACGCTCCCGAACAATCCCGCGTGCCCCGCCACGCCCCCCATCGCCCACGCGTTGGGATCGTGCACCTCGCCCCAGATCAGCCCGCCGCGCGCGCTGTCGCGCTCCGTGGCGGCAATGCGGTCGCGCGGCACCCGCGGCAGAAAGCCCGTCTCGCGCATCCCCAGCGGCGCGAAGACGCGCTCGCGGACGAACGCGTCCAGCGGCTGACCGGTGATGCGCTCCATCACCAGCTGAAGGAGGATCAGGTCCCAGTCGCTGTACACGGTCTGCGTACCGGGCGCGGACTTCAGCGGGCGCAGGTTGATCTGCTCCAGGTACTGCTCGCGCCCGCGGAACTGGCGGTACAGCGGCGCGAACGCCTCAAGCCCGCCGCGGTGCGTCAGCAGGTGGCGGATCGTAATGCCCGCCTTGGCCGTGTCGGAGAGTTCCGGCAGGTAGCTGGCGACCGTACGGTCCAGGTCCAGCAGCCCCTGCTCTTCCAGGATCATCGCCGCCGTCGTGCTGGCCACCACCTTGGTGATGGACGCCAGGTCGAAGAGCGTGCTGTCCGTCACCGCCGCCGACCCGGGCGCCCAGTCCACCGCGCCGTATCCCGCCTGGTGCACCAGCCGCCCGTGCCGGCCCACGGCGATCGCGACCGCCGGCGCCACGGTGTCCGCGATCGCCCGGCGTGCGAGCGAGTCCAGCGTGGCGGGAAGGGTCCGCTCCAGCCCCGCGGCGTCCGGCGTGGCGGGGGTCAGCACCGTCACGGCGGGCATCCGCGGCGCGGGTGACGGGGCGACGCTCGGGCTGGGCGTGCACGCGGCGGCGCCCGCCAGCGCGGCCAGAGTCAACAAGCGAATCGTCATGGGCGAGTTCGGGATGTGGGTGGAGCGGGCAATCTTGAATGGATGATAGGCGGCGTCAAACCCGCGCGCCTGCTGCGTTCGTTCAAGATCGTGGCGCTCGCGCGTTCAATGAACGAAGACGGCGGGCGGCGGGCCGTTCAGTGAACGCAACGGAACGCCCCGCGCGCTCCTTCCATCGGGCGGCGCCGACGCCCAAGCCGTTGTCAGACGGGGACTTGCAAAATGTGTAGATGAATGCGGCGCAAGGAACGGCACGTGCCCCCCTGCGCTCCCCGGAAGCCGGTGCGACTCACCCGAACCCCGCCCGCCGATGACGATCGATCGAAAACACCTGGTGCTGCCCCTGCTCCTGGCCCTGGCCGCATGCGGCGGCGCCGACAGCGAGTCCGCCGTCCGGACCGGGAGCGCCGACCTCATCAGCCTGGAGGAGAGTGCGCCGGCGCAAGGCGCCGCATCGTCTGCCGACGTCGCGCTCAGCCGCGGCGTGGAGAGCGGAGTGCCGCAGGCCGCGCCCGATCGCGCCCGCGGGAACGGCGAGCAGGTCGGCGAGGTCCAGGTGCTGACCGACCCCGCCGTCACCCCCACGACCACCGGCACACGGGTGGACCCCAGCATCCCGGTTGCGCCGGGCTCCGTGTCGCTGGACCCCATGATCATCCGCACGGGAACGGCGAACGTGCAGGTGGACTCGCTGGACCAAGGCATCGCGCAGGTGCGCGCGCTGGCGGCACGGGTAGGGGGGATCATCGGCAATACCAGCATCAGCGGCGGAACGGACCAGGAGCGGCACGCCAGCATCGAGCTGCGCGTGCCCAGCCAGAACTTCGACGCCGCGCTCACCGGGCTTCAGCCGATCGGCAAGGTGCAGAACGTGAACGTGACGGCGCAGGACGTGGGCGAGGAGTACGCCGACGTCACCGCCCGCGTGGCGAACGCGCGCCGGCTGGAGGCGCGGCTGCTGGACCTGCTGGACCGGCGCACGGGGAGGCTGGAAGAGATCCTGAACCTGGAGCGCGAGGTGGCGCGCGTCCGCGAAGAGATCGAGCGCTACGAGGGACGCCTTCGCTACCTGCGCACCCGCGCCTCCATCAGCACCCTCACCATCACGCTGCACGAGCCCAACGCTGTGATCGGAACCCCGCGCGGCGAGCGGCCCATCCGCGACGCGTTCGGGATCGCGTGGCGCAACTTCGTGGGGCTGATCGCCGGGCTCATCGCGGCCACGGGGCTGCTGATTCCCCTCGCCATCGTCCTCTACGGCGCCTGGCGGGTCTGGAACTTCTTCCGCCGCCGCGAGGCCGAGCGCGACGCCATCTACCGCGAGAACATCCGCCGCGCACGCGCGAGCGCGCCCGACGAACCCGCGCACCTTCCCTGAACGTCACGAGCCCCCGGCGCAGCTTCCGCCGGGGGCTCGGCACATCGGCGTCCGCCATCGCGCCGCAGCGGGCGGGCGATTAGTATCGTCCCCGGTCGAAGGACGGAGTCAGGCGCAAAGGGCACGGATGGCGAAGCTGAAGCTGGGCGTGGTGGACCAGTCGCCGGTGCGGACGGGCGGAACGGCGGCGGATGCGCTGCGCGAAACGCTGGAACTGGCGCGGACCGCCGAGCGGCTGGGGTACGGGCGGTACTGGCTTGCCGAGCACCACAGCACCAACTCGTTCGCGGGCTCGTCGCCCGCGGTGCTGATCGCGCGCGTGGCGGCCGAAACCAGCACCATGCGCGTGGGATCGGGCGGGGTGATGCTGTCGCACTACTCGCCCCTGCAGGTGGCGGAAAACTTCCGCATGCTCGAGGCGCTCTATCCGGGCCGCATCGACCTGGGCGTGGGCCGCGCCCCCGGCGGCGATGCGCGCGCCACGCTGGCTCTCGCCTACGGCCGCGCGCGGCTGGACGCCGAGCACTTTCCCGGGCAGGTGCAGGACCTCATCGGCTGGGCGACGGACGGGTTCGACGA
>NZ_DATBNB010000434.1 GCF_036554565.1 Longimicrobium sp.
TGTGCGACGGTGACCCCGCCGTCCGCCATCACCCGGCCGATGGTCTCCGGGTCCTTCGCCGCGGCGGAGGAGAGGAGCAGCATCCGCGCGCCGGTCGCCAGCGGCGTCCACAGCTCCCACACCGACGCGTCGAACGAGATCGTCGTGCGCTGCAGCACCGTGTCATGCGCGCCGATGCCGAACGCCGCGGCCTGCCACGCGGTATGGTTGACGAGGCTGCGGTGCGACACCATCACGCCCTTCGGCCGCCCCGTGGAGCCGGAGGTGTAGATGACGTACGCCAGGTGGCCGGGGGTGAGCCCCGCCCCGGCGGGATTCGTCTCCGGCCCCTCCACCGCGGCGTCGAGGTCGACCACGGGAACGTCCACACCCGCGAAGGTGCTGGCGAACGACGACTGCGTGACGAGCGCTGCTGGGGCGCTGTCCTCCAGCATGTAGCGCAGCCGGTCGGCGGGATACGCCGGGTCGAGCGGCACGTAGGCGCCGCCCGCCTTGAGCGTAGCCAGCAGGGCGATGACCAGCCGCGGGCCGCGCTCCACGCAGACCGCCACCCGTGCATCCGGCCCCACACCCAGCCCGCGGAGCTGGTGCGCCAGCCCGTTGGCCCGCGCGTTGAGCTCCGCATAGGTGAGCGACTCGTCTTCGAACCGCACGGCCACGGCCTCCGGCGTCCGCTGCACCTGGGCTTCGAAGAGCTCGTGGACGCACGTGCCGGTGGGGAACGCGGCGACTGAGGCGTTCCACTCCTCCACTACCAGCCGGCGCTCGGCATCGGGAAGCAGTTCCAGCCGTTCCACGCTCCCCCGCTCGTCCGCTACCATTCCTTCGAGGATCCGCCGCAGGTAGCCGACCCAGCGCTCCACCGTCGCCTGCTCGAAGAGCGCCGTCGCATACGTCACGGTGCCGGCGATCCGCCCCTCGCTTTCGCCCAGCGCGAGGGAGAGATCGAAGGTCACCTGTACGGGCGAGGATTCCGGGCCCGCACCATCCACCAATCCGTCGCGCGGCGTGTTCCGCCACGCGAACGTCGCCTGGAAGACCGGGTGGTGCGATGGGCCGCGCGCCGGCTGCAGCAGCTCCACCACCTGGTGGAAGGGGATGCCCTGGTGGTGCTGCGCCCCGAGCACCCGCTCCCTTACCCGTTCCAGCAGTTCCGCGACGGTCGGCGCGCCGGAAAGGTCGACGCGGATCGCCAGGTGATTCGGGATGATGCCGATCGGCCCGCCGGTCTCCCCGCGCCCGGGGCCTTCCGGCGACAGACCGATGACCACGTCCGCCTGCCCCGAAAGGCGGCTCAGCACCACCGCCCATGCGGCCAGGAGCGTCATGGCCAGCGTGGCCTGATGCCGCTGAGAAAGCGCTGCGAGTGCGGCGCTCAACGCCTCGTCCAGCTCCACCCCCACGCAGGCGCCGGCGTAGTCCTGCCGCGCCGGACGCGCATGGTCCGTCGGCAGTTCCAACAGCCCGGGAGCATTGGAAAGCGTCGCCTTCCAGTACTCCGCCGCGGCCTGCGCCGGGGCCGCGGCCTCGGGCAGCGCCGGGCGCTCAGCGGGTGAAGGGTTCAGCATGTTCAAGGACGACTACCTGGTTTCCACGGGCGCGAGCGAGGTGGCGTTGCACCTCCCGAATGATGGCCGGCCGAGCCGGGTGAGCGTTCTCAGCCGGGCTCGCGAACGAGCTGCGCGAGCCGTGCAAGGGTTTCGGGATCGAACCGCGCCAGCCGCAGCTCCAGAATCCGTTCGGCGAGGTCGGCGAGCACGGGCTTCTCGAATACGGCGGCCAGCTCGAGTTCGAGGTCCATCTCCTGCCGCACCCGCGACACCACCCGCAACGCCAGCAGGGAGTGTCCGCCCAGCTCGAAGAAGTGATCCCACCGGCTCACCTGCTCCACCGGCAGCAGCTCCGCCCAGATCTCCGCGAGAGCCACCTCGATCTTCCCGACCGGCGCCTCGTATTCCCGTGTCGCATACGCGTCTCCCTCCGGGGCCGGCAGCGCCTTGCGGTCCAGCTTGCCGTTGGGCGTGAGCGGGAACGCGTCGAGCCGCACGTACGCCGCGGGCACCATGTACTCCGGCAACGCGGTGAAAAGGTGCTCGCGCAGCGACGCCGCGTCCGCATCGCCGACCACGTATGCCACCAGCCGCACGTCGCCCGGCACGTCCTCGCGCGCCATCACCACCGCCTCGCGCACCTCCGCGTGCTCCGCAAGCCGCGCCTCGATCTCCCCCAGCTCGATGCGGAAGCCGCGCACCTTCACCTGGAAGTCGGTGCGGCCGATGAACTCCATCGTCCCGTCCGGCCGCCACCGCGCCAGGTCGCCCGTGCGGTACAGCCGTGCCCCGGGCTCATCGCCAAAGGGATCGGCGACGAAGCGCTCCGCCGTCTGCTCCGGACGCCCCAGGTAGCCGCGCACAACGCCCGCGCCGCCGATGTACAGCTCGCCCGCCACGCCCACCGGCACCGGCTCGCCCGCCGCGTCCAGCACGTAGACGCGCGTGTTCGCCACCGGCCGCCCGATCGGCACGCTGGCACCGGCGGAATCGCCACGGACCGCCTCGGAGGTCGACCAGATGGTCGTCTCCGTGGGCCCGTACACGTTCCAGAGCCCGCCCACACGGCTCCGCAGGTCCGACGCGAGATCCGCCGGGAGCGCTTCGCCGCCGCAGAGCGCCCGCATCTGCGGTGCACCCTCCCACTCGGAGCTCACCAGCATCCGCCAGGTGGCGGGCGTGGCCTGCATCACCGTGGCCGAGTACGCCCGGATCGCGTCCGCCAGCGCCGCCGGGTCGGCGGCACGCTCTCGCGGAAGCACGATGGTCGACGCGCCGTGCAGGAGGGGAAGGAACATCTCCAGCACGGAGATGTCGAAGGCGTACGTGGTCACCGCCAGCAGGCGATCCGCGGGCTCCATCCCCACGGTTTCGCGCATCGAGCGGAGGAGGTTGACCACGCCGCGGTGCGGAACGGCGACGCCCTTGGGACGCCCGGTCGAGCCGGAGGTGTAGATCACGTACGCCAGGTGCGCCGGCGTCAGTCCCTCGATCGCCGGGTCCGTCGCGGGGTGTTCGGCCCACTCCGGCGTGCCGGAATCGATCTCCACCACGGAGATGTCGAAGGCGTACGTGGTCACCGCCAGCAGGCGATCCGCGGGCTCCAT
>NZ_DATBNB010000435.1 GCF_036554565.1 Longimicrobium sp.
CCCTTCCCCCGCGGGGTTTGCGGGGGAAGGGCTGGGGATGGGGGGCGGCCGCGGATGCACCCGACTCACATCGAAACGCCACCTCGGCGCCGCCTCAGCCGCCTACGCGAAACTCCACGCGTCCATCCTGCACCGACACGCTCTCCAGGACCACGGTCAGCGTCTGGCCCGGATCGTAGCGCGTGTCGCCCTTGTCGGCGGCGGCGCGGATCGGCGGATCGTCGATCTGCACCTCGACGTCACCGCCGCGCACGCCCAGCACCGTCGCCGCGAACGACTGGCCCACGCGGTCGCGAAGCATCCACGCCTCTGCCACGTCGACGGCCCGGCGCTCCAGCTTGGCCGCGCGAGAATCGGCGTCGTTCATCACGGCGGGCAGGCGCTTGAGCGTGTCCACCTCTTCCGGCGTGGGGCGGCGGCCGGCGGCGAGAGTGATGAGGAGGTCGAGCACGTAGCGGTCTCCCAGGCGGCGGAGCGGCGCCGTGGCGTGGGCGTACGGCATCGCCAGCGCGTGGTGCAGCGGGTTTTCGGGAGGATCGCCTTCGAACGAAACGTAGTCCGCGCCGCGCATTACCGGCCGCGCCTGCCACACCAGCGGTGTGATGCGGGGATGCTTCACGTCCAGCGAGCGGATGAACTCCGGGTAGCTCATCCGGTCCGGCCACGCGAAGCCCAGCGCCCGGGCGGACTGGCGGAAGCCCGCGAGGGCCTCGGGATTGGGCGCCGGCATCGTCCGCAGCATGCCGATGCCGGCCTCCAGCATCCGCCGCGCGGCCCAGTGCCCCACCAGCAGTGACACCTGCTCGTTCCACTCTTCCGACGGCATCGGCTGCTCGAACTCGAGCGTGTACCCCAGGTTGCGCGCGGCCATGTGCGTCACGTGCTGCGACACCAGCGGCAGCGACACGCCGCCGCGCTCCGCCTCGATCTTCTCGCGCAGCTCACCGAACCGGCGCATCTCATCCAGCGTTCCCACCCATTCCTCGCCGCGGAACGCCGTTCCGTCCTCGCACACGTGCTCCACCACCTGCGCGTACGTCAGCTGCGCGCGGCTGCGCACCACCGCCGGGGCGACGGTGAGCTCCTTGACCTCCGCACGGTCATCCAGCGCGAAGTCGAAGAGGATGCACGGGCGGTCCACTCCGGGAAGCAGGCTCCCCGCGTTCTCGCTGATGGCGGGGGGATACAGCGAGACCTTGTGGTCGGGCGCGTAGAACGTCACGCCGCGCTTGAACGCCTCGGTCTCGATCGGGCCGCCGCGGTCCACGAAGAAGCCGACATCGGCGATGGCGTACCACAGGCGGAATCCGCCGTCCGGCTCTGTGCGGATCCCAACGGCCTGGTCCAGGTCGCGGCTGCCGGGTGGATCGATCGTCACCAGCGGGAGGTCGCGCCGGTCCTCCCGGCCGTTGCCAGGGGACACGACTCGCCGGGCCGCCTCGGCCGCGGCCTCCGTCACCTCCCGCGGAAACTCCGCGGGCACGCCGAACTCCTCTCGTGCCGCGTTCAGCGCCTGCTCCACCAACCCGTCGCCACCCGCCATCATCGTCTCCGGTCCACGGTTCAGGAGCAGCTACGCGCAAGCTACGGTCCGACAGTTTGCGAGCGGGCCACGGTCAGCGTTCCGGCGGCTCCGTTTCGTCCAGTGCCCGGAGTTCACGCCGAACAGCGGCGAGGGCTTCAGCGATGTCTCGCTCGACCTCCTCGTCGGGATACTGCGGCATCCTCTCGCCGGCGCGCCTGAATGCCTCCGAGCGGGCGGTTCGCTCCCCCACAATCGTGGAGTACATGTAGATGGGCACGAGTGCACCAACCACACACCCCTCCTCCTCCAACAGCACGGGATGATGGTTTGTCTCTGCACGCTGCAGCAGACTCTCCAACTGCTCTCCCGCTTCAGCGAGATCGACTCGTTCGGGCGTCATCGGGCCTTCCGTTTCGGCATTGTTGATGGAACAGGCACATCACGATTTCTCCGGCTTGATGCTGTCCAGCCAGGTAAGAAACTGCCGCGGCGACAGGATCATAGTTCCCTCGTACGACCCGAGCACGAGGAGATCCTGGTCGCTCGAGACGAGCACGTGTGCTTCCGCTTCAGCAGCGGCGGAAAGGATCATGTAGTCCTTCGGATCGCGAACGTACACGCTTACCTCGGCGGTCCCCGACACGAACATCGCCTTTTGGTGGAGGGCGCGCATAATTCCGTCCGCTGCCTCGGCGCAGTCGTACCGCCGCCTGATTCGCGCGTAGCCAAGCGTCGTTCGGACCTCGTGGATAATCGCCCGTGTCGTAAAAAGAGAAAAGCGAAGTGCCCGCCAAGCCTCGTAGGCCTGAGCGGGCACTCCTTTGGGCGTCAGGGCGACGCTGACCAGAACCGATGTATCAAATACGACTCGCAGCACCTTTCCCCCGTATGGCGGCGATGGCTTCGGCAATGTCGCGTTCGACTTCTTCCTCCGGATACTGCGGCTGCTTGGCTACGGCTTGCGCCAGAGCCTCGAAAACTGCCTCGCGTTCTTCGATCAGCGCGCGATACATCTGCAAGGGCAGAAAGGCTCCCACGTCTTGGCCATCCGACGTTAGTACGACAGGGCGGCGCGTGCACTCGACGCGCGCAAGCACCTCACTCAAACGCTCACGTACGTGCGAGATGTCCATTCGCTCAGCATCCATCGTGATCCTTCCCGCTCGGGTACCCCGCTCAGAAACGTGCACAAACCGAACAGTCTGGTCAAGCCCCATCCTCAATCCGCCACGCCCAGCAACCACTGGCGGACCCGGTCCAGCGCGATCTGGGCGGCCATGCCCTTCAGCCACTCGCGGCCGCGGTTGCCCACGTCGTAGCGGCGCGACCATTGCCCGCCTTCCCACGCCAGCCCGATGCACAGCGTGCCCACCGGCTTCTCCGGCGTGCCGCCCCCCGGGCCGGCGATGCCTGTCGTGGCGATCCCCAGGTCCGCACCCGCCAGCTTGCGCACGCCCGCCGCCATCTCCTCGGCCGTCTGGGTGCTCACCGCGCCGTGCTCCGCGAGGGTGGCTTCCGACACGCCGAGCACGCGCACCTTGGCCTCGTTGGCGTACGTGGCCACGCCGAGCAGGAAGTACTCGGAGCTCCCCGGCACGTCCGTCACCCGGTCGCCGATCTTGCCGCCCGTGCATGACTCGGCCACGGCCAGCGTCAGCCCGCGCTCCCGCAGCAGCCGGCCGACCGTCTCCTCCATCCCCTCGTCGCCCACCGCGTAGATGGCGTTCCCCAGCCGCTCGCGGATGCGCGCCTCCAGATCGTCCAGGCGCGGATCCAGGTCCTCGTCCGGCCGCCCGAAGACCGTCACCCGCACCTGCATCCGCGGGAACGCCGCGCGGAACGCCAACCGCGCCTCCGACGGATCGATGGCGCCCTCCAGCAGCTCGTCGAGCTTGCTTTCCGCCAGGCCGAAGGTGCTGAAGGAGCGCGAGGCAAACTTCTGGTCCGGCGTACGAGCCGCCACCCACGGCACCAGCGACGCGGGCACCATCTCCCGGGTTTCGCGCGGCACGCCGGGAAAGCACGCGACGTGGCGAGTGGTGCCGTCCACCTCCACCGGGCAGATGAATCCGGGGGCGGTGCCGTTCGGGTTGGCAAAGATGGTGGAGCCCTCGGGAAACAGCGCCTGCTTCCGGTTGTTGGGCGACATCTCCAGCGCGCGCGCCCGGAACCGTTCCTCGATGGCGCGCAGCGACGGCTCGTCCAGCACCAGCTCGCGCCCGGCGAGCTTCGCCACGCAGGCAGTCGTCAGGTCGTCGGCGGTGGGGCCCAGCCCGCCGGTGCACACCACCAGCTCGGCCTCTTCCAGCGCCCGGCGAAGTGCGCGGATGATGTCGTCTTCGTCGTCCGCCACCGCGAAGCCCGCCACGGGCTGCACACCCAGCGGCTTCAGCTCCGTCGCAAGGAAGCCGGAATTGGTGTCGGTCGTCAGCCCGCCGACGATCTCGTCGCCGATGGCGAGAAAGGCGGCCCTCACTTGCCGCGCATCGCCTTGAGGGCACCCTTCACCATCGCGCGGGGCATGCGGGTGAGCCCGTTGAACTCGCCGCCGGAGCCGATCCACTCGCCACCGTCGATGGTCACCACCTCGCCGTTGATGAACGGCGCCCCGTCCGACACCAGGAAGGCGGCCAGGTTCGCGAGCTCGTCGTGCTCGCCGAAGCGGTTCATGGG
>NZ_DATBNB010000436.1 GCF_036554565.1 Longimicrobium sp.
AGCACGCTCGCAGTCCGCGCAGGCGGACTTCGTGATTTTCCAGCTGCGGTTTTACCCGCCGGGACGGGTCCGGGGCCTCGGCTGCGGTGACCGCTGCCGCGCCCCGGCTGGTACGTGTCCGCGGCAAGATCCTTCGGCGCGCACAGGATGAGATGCGGGCCGGTGCCGTGCGCTTGCGCCTCTGGATGACAGATCGCAGTCTTCCATCCGAGGGGATTACGCCTCCAGCACTTCCTCCGCGAACGACTCGATCTCGAAGGGCACCAGGTCGCCCATCTTTTCCCCCACGCCGATGAACTTCACCGGCAGGTCGAACTCTTCCTTGAGCGCCACCACGATCCCGCCCTTCGCCGTCCCGTCCATCTTGGTCAGCACGATCCCCGTCAGCGGCAGCGTCTGCCCGAAGGTGCGGATCTGCGCCATGGCGTTCTGGCCCGTGGTGGAATCCAGCACCACCAGCGTCTCGTGCGGGGCGCCCTCCAGCTTCTTGCCCAGCACGCGGTGCACCTTTTCCAGCTCCTTCATCAGGTCGGTCTGCGTGTGCAGCCGGCCCGCCGTGTCCACGATCAGCACGTCGGTGCCCTTCGCCACCGCCTGTTCGTAGGCGTCGAAGGCCACGGCGGCGGGGTCGCGCCCCGGCTCGCTTCCCACGAAGTCGCACCCCACGCGCTCCGCCCAGCGGCGCAGCTGCTCGATGGCGCCGGCGCGAAAGGTGTCGCCCGCGGCGATCATCACCTTGCGCCCCTGCCGCGTCAGGCGGTGGGCCAGCTTGGCGATCGTCGTGGTCTTGCCCACGCCGTTGACGCCCACCACCAGGAACACGGTGGGGCCGCCGTCGTAGTTGAAGCGCAGCGCCGTGTCAGCGCGGCCGGCGCTGAGGATGGCCACGATCTCCTCACGCACCGCGCGCAGGAAGTCGCGCGACGATCGGGCGATGCCGCGCTCGGCCAGCTTCTCGACGACATCCACCAGGCGCAGCGTGGCCGGCACGCCGAAGTCAGCCGCGATCAGCGTTTCTTCCAGCCCCTCCAGCGATCCCTCGTCCAGCCCCTTCACCAGCACCGAAACGTCGGTGAGCGCCACGTCGACGATGCGGTCCCACAGCGACTTGCTTCCTTCTTCCTTCTTGCGGAACAGACGAGCCATCAGCCTACCCGAGAAAAGCCGGCGCGCAGCCGGCGTAAGCGATTCGACATCAGCCGGACGTGGGATGCGCACAGATCCCACGGCGGTGGCGGAATATATCCTACATCCGCACGCGAGCAATCGCAGCCGTCCGTCGCGGGGGAGAGGCGGCTCCGAAAACCTCGACCGTCTACGCGGAACTCGGATTGTGAATTGTGTCCGCATGCGGAGGCTGCGGCACGGCTCTGGCTGTCCATCCGGGCATCCGCAGGCCGATTCACAGGGAGGAATGGACGATGAAGAAGCTGAAGCTGCAGGTGGAAGATCTGAGCGTGGAATCCTTTACGACCGCCCGCCCCGCCGAGGAGCACGGGACCGTGCAGGCGCACGTGGGAACGCTGGTGGGCGGCTCGTGCCCGGCGGTCACCTGCCGGACCTACGACGACACCCTCTGCGGCCTGACTCTCGGCTGCGAGTAACCGTCGGACCGCCATGACGAACGAAGCCCGCCGGAGTCATTCGGCGGGCTTCGCTTCGCGTCAGAGCGAGGATTTTTCCCACGAAAAGGCCGGACAAAATAATTTTTCCCGTGCTTGAGGAGCATGTAGCGGAATAATTCCGACAGGCTAGCTCAATGCCTTTACCTCCTGCACCAGGCGCTCGAGGGACTTCCGGGCGTCGCCGAAGAGCATGCCGGTGCGGGGCAGATAGAAGAGCTCATTCTCCACGCCGCTGTAGCCCGCGGCCATGCTGCGCTTGAGCACGATCACGTTTTTGGCGCGGTCCACGTTCAGGATGGGCATCCCGTAGATGGGGGACGACGGGTCCGTGCGCGCCGCGGGGTTCACCACGTCGTTGGCGCCGATCACCAGCACGGCGTCGGTGCGCTCGAACTCGTCGTTGATCTCGTCCATCTCGAAGAGCTGGTCGTAGGGCACGTTGGCCTCGGCCAGCAGCACGTTCATGTGGCCGGGCATGCGTCCCGCCACCGGGTGGATGGCGTACTTCACCCGAACGCCGCGCGCCTGCACCAGGTCCACGAGCTCACGGATGACGTGCTGCGCCTGCGCAACGGCCAGTCCGTACCCCGGCACCACCACCACCTGCCCGGCGTACGCCAGCAGCACCGCCGCGTCGTCGGGCGTCACCGTGCGCACCGTCAGCCCGGCCGCGGAGCGCGCGCCGCCCTCCGCCGCAGCCCCGCCGAAGCCGCCCACCAGCACGTTCAGCAGCGAGCGGTTCATGGCGTCGCACATGATCTTGCTGAGGATAATCCCCGACGCGCCCACCAGCGCCCCGCTGACGATCAGCGCCTGGTTCTCCAGCACGAACCCCGTCGCCGCCGCGGCCAGCCCCGAGTACGAGTTGAGCAGCGAGACAACCACCGGCATGTCGGCCCCGCCGATGGGAATCACCAGCAGCACGCCCAGCACCAGCGCCACGAGGCCCAGGACGAGCGTGGAGACCGCGAGCGGGCCGGCGTCGAACGCCGAATCGCGCACCATCACCAGCGGAAACGCGACCGCCGCGACGGCCACCAGCGCGAGCAAGCTGGTGAGGAGTCGCATCCCCGGGAACGACACCGGGTTGCCGGAGATCTTCCCATTCAGCTTCCCGAACGCCACGAAGCTCCCCGAGAACGTCACCGCACCAATCAGCACGCTCAAGGTGATGGTGATCACTAGCCGCCCGTCCAGCGCCGCCAGCCCGTGGCGGGCGAAGCCGGAACCCGCGAAGCCCTCCGCCTGCGCCGCGGTGTAGCGGCTGACCTCAGCCCACGCCACCAGCGCCGACGCCGCGCCGCCCAGCCCGTTCAGCGCGGCCACCATTTCCGGCATCTGCGTCATCTGCACGCGAGCGGCGAGCAGAATCCCCAGCACAGTCCCCAGCGCCAGCCCGCTGGCGATCATCCACGGCGACAGGATGCGGGCGGAGACCAGCGTGGCCACGATGGCGATCAGCATCCCGACCGCCGAGAGGCGGTTGCCGGCGCGCGCGGTGGCGGGAGAGTTCATCCGCTTGATGCCGATGATGAACAGCGCCGCGACGGCCAGGTAGGCCAGGTTCACCAGCGTGCTCATCGGCCCTCTCCAGCCTGTCCATCACCCGCCTTCGCCAGCTCGCGCTTCCTGAACATCTGCAGCATGCGATCGGTCACCAGGTAGCCGCCCACCACGTTGATCGTCGCCAGCACCAGCGCGCCGAAGCCCAGCCACTGCGCCACTGGCGAATCCACCATCCCCGCCGCGGCGATGGCGCCCACGACGGTGATGCCGCTGACGGCGTTGGTGCCCGACATCAGCGGCGTGTGCAGCGTCTGCGGGACCTTGCTGATGATCTCGACGCCGACGAACGACGCGAGCACGAATACCACGAGCAGCGTTACGACCATGGAGGCGCGGCGTGGGAGGGGGAGAAGGTCGATGCTCGTCAGGCGGGAGCGGAGGCGAGGAGGGTGCGGACGCGCTCGTTGACCACCCGGCCGCCGGCAGTAACGCACATCCCGCGGAAGATCTCGTCGTCCTCCGCCGGTGCGAACGCGCCGTCCTTGGCGAAGTACCCGACCAGGGCCGCCATCGTGCGCGCGTACATCTGGCTGGCGTGCACGGGCATTTCGGCGGGCAGGTTCAGCGGGCCGTAGATGCGGACGCCGCCCGCATGCGACGCCACGCCAGGGTGCGTGAGGGCGCAGTTGCCCCCGTTGGGCGCCGCCAGGTCCACGATCACCGATCCGGCCGCCATCCCGCCGACGGCCTCTTCCGACACTAGCAGCGGCGCGCGCCGGCCGGGGACGAGCGCCGTGCAGATCACCACGTCCTGCGCGGCGACGTGCGCGCCCAACAGCTCCACCTGGCGCCGCTGCCGCTCCTCGTCCAGCGCGGCCGCGTACCCGCCGCCGCCCTCGGCGCCTGCCGTGTCCAGGTCCAGCGTGATGAACGTCGCTCCCAGCGAGCGGGCCTCCTCTGCCGCCGCCGCGCGAACGTCGTACGCCGACACCACCGCGCCCAGCCGCCGCGCCGTGGCGATCGCCTGCAGCCCCGCCACGCCGGCGCCCAGCACGAGCACCTTGGCGGGCCGCATCGTTCCCGCTGCTGTCGTGAGCAGGGGAAAGAAGCGGGGCAGCGCCTCGGCGGCCAGCAGCACCGCGCGGTATCCGGCGACGGTCGCCATGGCGGAGAGCGCGTCCATGCTCTGCGCGCGGGTGGTTCGCGGCACCAGGTCCATCGCCAGCGCGGTGGCGCCCGTGGACGCGATGCGCTCCATCCGCGCGGCGTCGTCCAGCGGCCGCATCAATCCGACGACCACGCTTTCCGGCCGCAGGTGCGTCAAGTCGTCCTCGCCGGGGCCGTTCACCGTCGCCAGCACGTTGGCGCGCAGCACTTCGGCCCGGGAGACGACGTGGGCGCCCGCGGCCTGGAATGCGTCGTCGGGGAAGTACGCGGCCTCGCCCGCGCCGCTTTCGACGAGAACCTGCACGTCCTGCGCGGCCAGCTTCGCGCAGATTTCGGGGACCAGCGCAACGCGGCGCTCGCCGGGCGCGGTTTCCGTGGGAACGCCGATCGTGAGCGGCATGGGGCGGGGAGCGGAGGGATGGGTGGCGATGGATGCAGCGTAATCGCGCGCACGGGGAAACGCCAGAGGTTCGCTGCAACGGGTGGATGGGAAACGCCGCGGATGCGAAGCGCCCCCGTCCGTGTGCTGGACGGGGGCGCTGCGATTGCGATCGGATGCCGGGCGGCGCGTCAGCCGACGTTCGCCTCGTAGCGGCGGGCCACCTCGTCCCAGTTCACCACGTTCCACCAGGCGGTGATGTAGTCGGGACGACGGTTCTGGTAGTGCAGGTAGTACGCGTGCTCCCACACGTCCAGCCCCAGGATGGGCGTGCGGCCCTCCATCAGGGGCGTGTCCTGGTTGGGCGTGTCGGCGATCTGAAGCCCGCTGGCGTCGGCCACGAGCCACACCCAGCCGCTGCCGAAGCGGCCCTTGCCGGCGTTCGCCCACGCCTCCTTGAAGGCATCGAAGCCGCCGAACGTGCTCTCGATGGCGTCGCCCAGGGCGCCGGTGGGGGCGCCGCCGCCGTTGGGGCTCATCACCTTCCAGAACAGGCTGTGGTTGGCGTGCCCGCCGCCGTTGTTGCGTACGGCGCCCTTGATGTCCGCGGGCACCTCGTCCAGCCGGCGCATCAGCGCGTCGATGTCGTCGCCGGCGTCGAAGTCGGGGTGCTTGGCGAGCGCCGCGTTCAGGTTGTCGACGTAGGTCTTGTGGTGCTTGCCATGATGGATCTGCATCGTCTCCGCATCGATGTGCGGCACCAGCGCCTCGTGCGCGTACGGCAGCTCGGGCAGTGTAAACGCCATTCCTCCACCTCCCTCAGGGTTGATCAACGGGTCTGGTCCAATCCGCCGCGGGGCGCCCACCCTCCCGCCCCGCCGAAGCAGGACCAATGTAGGCCGCAACGTTTGTTCCGCCACCCGCGACGGGGCATCATGCAGACGGAGAACCTGCTCGATCAGTTCGGCGGCTACGCGTGGAGGTGGATGATCTCGCCGGGACCGATCCGGTCGAGCGCCGCGGTCGCCTGCTCGCGACTGACGGTAGGGAACGAGCGGAGAAAGTCGTCGAGACTGTCGCCCGCCAACAGATGGTCGATCAGGTTCTGAAGAGGCACGCGCGTACCGACGAAGACCGGCGTGCCCCCCAGGATGTCCGGATCACAGTGTATGACGGGTGTGATTTCGGTCATACCGCGGTTACACGTAGTCACTGAAGTCCTCGGGCGTGGCGTCGAAGTCGTCGGCCATATGCACGATCAGCCCGGGCTCAACACCCGGAACGCGAGGTTCCCGCGGCCCCAGAGCTTCCAGCTTGACCAGCCACTCAGCAAAGTGCGGACAACGCGCACGCATCGCACCGATTCCGATCTTCTGCGCGATGATCGGTCCCGCAACTGCCTTCTGGTACTCGGGGATCGCTTGGATGATGCGCTTCGACGGGGCTGTTTCGGGTGAATCGTTGATCGTCTCGGGGCTTGTAACCGACTCAGACAGCCTGATCAGGCGATCGATCGCGGATTCATGCTCAACGTAGTGCCACTCGAATTTCGCGGGATTCGTGAGCAGCAGCGCCTCGAACTCGTGGAGCTGGATGTACGGAATCAATCTCCGATCATCGACGATGCTCCCCAGCGCCCGCTCCAGATGCCGGACGCGGGCGTAGGGATCTTTGACCTGGGCTGATGTCACGTACTCCGGAAAATCTGTCGGCAGCGCATAGAGATCAAACATCGTGGTGAAGAACGCACTGTGGTCTTCGGCCATCCATCGTTCAAGATCGCGAAGCGCCTTGCCAAAATCGCGCAAGCCGCCCCGGAACACCTGGTCAGGGCGGCGGCGGTCGCGTCTTGTCGTGACACAGCGCGCGGTCGCCACGACTCCGTAATCGGCCAGATGGGGCGCGAGCACCTGGTATACGAATGCCTCTTCGGTCTGACCCTCCGCCAGGACGTTAAGACGCACCATCAGTGCGGCCTTCCTCCCAGCACGTTCTTGTCCCACAGGTCCGAAAGCGTGTACTCCTCCAGCCACGCTTCCAGCTTGTAGCGGTCCAGACGCCGGAAAACGGATTCGGACCCTTCGCGCTCGACCACGATCACCTGCTCGGGTTCGAAGTGGTCAAGGAGCACGGGCGATTGCGTCGCCACGATCACCTGCCGGTGCAGCGAAGCCGCTTGCAGCAGGCCGGCCAGCACGGCGATGGCACGTGGATGCAACCCAAGCTCCGGCTCGTCGAGGATGATGACGGACGGCATCTCGGTGGTCGGCTGCATGAGCAATGCAAAGAGCGCCATCGCCCGCAACGTCCCGTCGGAGGCCTGATGCGGGCCAAACAGCATGTCGTTCCCAACCTCCCGCCAGCGCAAGAGGATGCTATCTCCTTCCGGCTCGAGCACGAAGTCGGCGAAGTAGGGCGCAATCTGCCGAAGCGTGCTCGTGATGCGCTGATAGTGCGCCGGATGCTGTTGCCGGATTCGGAGCAGAAGCGGCGCGAGGTTGGCGCCATCTTCTTTGAGGGCGTGACTGTCGGTGACGCTCCACCGCTGGCGGATGCGAGCCGTTTCGGATGTGTTGTGGAACTGGTAAACAAGGCAGTCCGATAGGAACGCACGGATATCCTCCGTCAGAACCCTGAGTTCAACCTGCGCTTCGGCAAGAATCAGGTTCGACTCGCCATGGCCGGAGCCCAAGCCATGGTGGCTCTCGCTCCACCCCACCGTGTACTCGTGCCTACGAGTGATGCGTTCATCTGCGAAGATGAGCTTATCCTGTGCTGCATAGGATAAGAGAAAGCCATATTCCCGCAGTTCAGAACCTGCAGCAAACAGGAGATTTGCGTTGATTTCTTGGGTGATGCTGGACCCACTGTAAAGTAAGGTGCTCGCGCCGCCAGCCTTCGCCACGAATAACTGAAGATCGCCGGGT
>NZ_DATBNB010000437.1 GCF_036554565.1 Longimicrobium sp.
GGTACACCCGGAACTCGGTGCCCTTGCCGGGTTCGCTGTCCACGAACACGTGCCCGTCGCTCTGCCTGGCGATGCCGTACACCGTGCTCAATCCCAGCCCCGTGCCCTTGCCGGGCTCCTTGGTGGTGAAAAACGGCTCGAACACGCGCCGCCGCACCTCTTCCGGCATTCCCGTTCCCGAATCGCGCACCGCCAGCACGGCGTAGCGCCCCGGGGCCAGGCCGGCGTCGGGACCCTCGTCGCCGGTCCGCACCAGTACCTCGCGCGTTTCCACCATGATCCGCCCGCCGCCGGCGGGAATGGCGTCGCGGGCGTTCACCACCAAGTTCATCAGCACCTGCTCCAATTGCCCGGGATCGGCCTCGGCCTGCGCCGCCGCGGCGCCGGCCGTAAAGCACAGCTCCACGTCTTCGCCGATCAGCCGGGTGAGCATGGGGAGCAGGCCGCTCACCAGGCTGGCCAGGTTCACGGGCTGGGGCTTCAGGATCTGCCTGCGGCTGAAGGCCAGCAGCTGCCGCGTGAGGCTGGCCGCGCGCTCGGCCGCCTCGCCGATCACGCGCCGGAGCAGCCCCTCGGCGTGCCGCACCGCGCGCGCGAGGTCGAGCGGCTCGAGCCGCACCGGCTGCTTACGGCTGAACGTGAGCAGCTGCCGCACGAGGGCGCGCGCGCGCTCGGCGGCCTGCGCCACCTCGTCCACGTCCTGCCACACCGGGTGGCTCTCGGGGAGCTCGCGGGGCAGGTCGCCGCGCAGGAACTCGAGGTTGCCGGTGATGACGGTGAGCAGGTTGTTGAAGTCGTGGGCCACCCCGCCGGCCAGCTGACCCACGGCGTCCATCTTCTGCGACTGGCGAAGCTGCTCCTCGAGCTCCCGCCGATCGGTGATGTCGAACGACACCCCCACGACCCCCACCAGCTCGCCCGTGGGCCCGCAGATGGGCGTATCCGTCACCTGGGCCATGAAGGCGGTGCCGTCCCTGCGCCGCACGGGGAACTGCCCCGACCAGCTTTCGCCCCGCGACAGCGCCTCCATGATGCGCGCGGCTTCCTCCATCATCTCTTCCGACGGGGTCACCTCCACCACGGACCGGCCCATCACCTCGTGTCGCTTCCACCCGTAGAGCTCTTCGGCGAAGCGGTTCCAGTAGGTGATGTTCCCCTGCAGGTCGGTGGCGATCACCGCCTGCTCCACCGTGTCCAGGAGCAGGGCCTGGTGGTGGAGGGCGGCGTCGGCCGCGTCGCGCTGGCTGACGTCGAGCATGGAGCCGATCATCCGCTCCGGCCGGCCGTCTTCGCCTCGCAGCAGGTGGGCGCGGTCGTACACGCGGGCGTACGAGCCGTCGGCGCGGCGGAAGCGGTAGTCCTCGGCCCAGAAGAGCCCCCGCCCGGCCAGGAAGGCGTCCATGCTGGCCCGCACGCGGGGAGTGTCGTCGGGGTGCACCTGCTCGTACCACCAGGCCGCGGTCCGGGGGATGGTGGCCCGGTCGTGCCCCAGGGTGCCCAGCGCGGCGTTCCAGTCCACGGTGCCGGCCCGCAGCTCCCAGTCGTAGATGATGTCGTTGGTGGCCAGATTCACCAGCCGGAAGCGTTCGTCGCTGGCCCGCAGCGCGTCGAGGGCGGCGCGCTGCTCGGTGACGTCGGCGATCACCACCACCCCCGCGATCACCGCGCCCTGCGCGTCCATCACCGGCGAGGCGCTCAGCCGGGCGGTGCCGCGCGTGCCGTCGGCCCGGGGCACGTGGTACTCGTCGGGGCCGGCGGGCACGCCGGTGCGCAGCGCCCGGGAAAGGGGCCACTCCTCGGACTGCACCCGGCTCCCGTCGAGGTGGTAGCCCACCCACTCGCCGTACTCGCCGATGGAGGCCGAGGGCTGGTAGCCGTGGCCGAAGATCTGGTCCACCTGCTCGTTGCCCATCAGCAGCCGCCCGGAGGGGGCCTCGGCGATCACCACGCCCACGGGAAGCTGGCGGAGCACGGCCTCGAGGAGCGCGCGCTTGGTCGCCAGCCGCTCCACCAGGTCCGCCGTTTCGCGCTCCCGCGCCTTGCGCTCGCTGATGTCGCGGAAGTACACCGACACTCCGCCGTCCTCGGCCGGGTACGCGTGCACCTCGCGCCAGGTGTTCAGCGGCGCGTAGAACTCCTCGAACATGCTCGGCACGCGCTCGGCGGCCACGCGGCGGTACTCCGTCTCGAACCGGGTGCCGACCGAGGACGGAAAGGCCTCCCACAGCGACCGGCCCAGCAGCTCCGCCCGGTCGCGCTGCATCAGCGCTTCGGCGCGCGAGTTCAGGTAGGTGAACCGCCAGCCGGCGTCCAGAGAGAAGAACGCGTCGGTCACGCTTTCCAGGATGCCGCTGATGCGCTTGTGCGCCGCCGCCAATTCCCGGGTGAAGGCGTGGACGGAGGTGGTGTCGCGCAGCACCGCCAGGACGGAGGCGAGCTCGCCGTCCGTTCCCATCTCGGGGTTCAGGCGGGCGTGGAGCACGCGCTCGGAGGCGCCCTCGCCGAAGACGAACTCGGCCTCGCGCGGCTGGCCCGTCGACACCACCTCCTCGATCGCCGCCTGCAGCGCGTCCGTTCCCGCCTCGCCTCCCGTGAGCACGTACAGGGGCGTGCCGCGCAGCGTGTCCAGCGACTCGCCCCGCATCCGCAGCGCCGCGGGGTTGGCGTACATCACCCGCAGCCCCGGGCTCACGCGCAGGATGAGGTCGGGGGAGTTCTCGGCCAGGGCGCGGAACTCCTGCTCCTGCCGCACCAGCGCCTCCTGGGCGCCGCGCAGCAGCCAGCTCACCTGGCTGGCCGGGTCTACCAGGGTGTCTACCTGGCCGCCGGTGGCGTCGTCGATTTCCTGGAGAAGGGCACCGAGCCGCGAAATGAGCTCGGGCAGGCGCTGCTGCGGCGGGACGGGGGCAATCATCGGCTGAGGGCGGCAAGCACGGCCGCGGTATCGGAAAGGTTGCCCAGCACCAGCGCCCGGCGGGGAGCCAGGCACACCAGCGCGGGGGTGACCAGGATGCCGTCCTCGCGGGCACGGCCGGGGGTCTGCGACAGGTCCACGATCTCCACTTCACACTCGCCCAGCGCCTCGCGCACCCGCTGCAGGTTGCGGACGGCGGCGGCGGAGTTGGGCGCGTTCCCCGCCACGTACAGGCGCAGCTGCGTGCCGGCGTCCGGCGGCGGCCCGCCGGTCATGGCGCGGCCCCGGCGTGAGCGGGGGCGGCGTCGGCGTCGCCGCGCCGAAGGAGGCCGATGGTGTCCATGGCCTGCCGGCGGGCGCGGGCCTGGGCTTCGGCCTCGGCCGCGAGCGCCTGGCGCTCCGTTTCCAACCCGTCCAGCTCGCGGACCAGCTGCTCCATGCGGGCGCGCACGGCTGCGGCGGACGCTTCCATCTCGGCCCGGCGGCGGCGGGTCTCGCGCTCGGCGGCTTCGGCCTCCCGGCGCAGCTCCTCTTCCTTTTCCCACCGCGCCGTTCCCATCAGCACCTCGCCGCCCGCGCTGTACACGTCGGACAGGGTGATGCCCTCGCCGCTCAGCACCAGCTCGCGCACCTGGTTGCTGTGCGCCATGCCGCGCGACTTGATGACGGTGAGCGAGCGGTTGCGCTCGCCGCCGCGGATGCGGTAGGCCAGGTGAAGCCAGGTGTCGGCGATGGTCGACACGTCGAGCGACGAGGTTTCCGTCACCGGGTCGTTGCCGCTCTGCAGGCTGGTGCACAACGCGGTGGTTCCCCGCGACTTGGCGAAGTCCAGCAGCCGCAGGCTGGCATCCACCGCCGCCACCTCGCCTCCCGCCTTGGCCAGCGCCGACAGCGGGTCCACGATCACCACGGTGGCCCCGCTCTTCTCGATCCGGCGCTTGATGTCGATCAGGTGCTCCTCGACGCTCCGTGCTTCCGAGCGCAGCGACCACAGGTCCAGCCGCCCTTCATCAACCCAGCGCCCCAGGTCCAGCCCCACCGACGAAAGGTTGCGGACGATCTGGTCGGCCGGCTCGTCGAAGGACAGGAACATCACCCGCTCGCCCCCGCGGCAGCAGCGGTCGGCGAAGGTGCCTGCCAGCGTGGTCTTGGCGGTGCCGGGAACTCCGGTGATCAGCACGCTGGATCCGCGGAAGTAGCCGTCGCCCAGCATGGCGTCGAGCCGCGGCACGCCGGTGGAAAGCTTCTCCCGCGAGACGGGGTACCGCAGCTCGGCCCGGCCGTAGGTGGCCACCTCGATTCCCGACGAGGTGATGGTCAGCGGGTATTCGTTTTCCGAGAACCGCGAGCCGCGGTACTTGACCACGCGAACGCTGCGCACGCTCACCCGCTCGCGCATGTCGTGCGTGAGCATCACCACGGCGTCGGCCATGAAGGGAAGGAACTGGTACTCGGGGTCGGCCAGCAGGGTGGGGCCCTCGGCCTTGACGGTGAGCAGGGCGGTGAAGTCGCGCCGGGCCAGCCACTCGTACAGCCGGTACACCTCGCGCCGCCGCACCACGGGCCCGTCCAGCAGCGACAGCAGCACGTCGATGCCGTCGAAGACGATGCGCGTGGCCCCCAGCGCCTCCGCCCGCTCCCCCACCTGGGCCAGGACCCCTTCCAGGTCGAAGTCGCCCGCCACCGTCACCGTGGGCGAAACGTACGCGTCCAGGAAGAAGAGCCGGTCGCGTTCCAGCGCGGGAAGGTCCCAGCCGAACGAGTGGGCGTTCTCCATGATGCGCCGCGTGTCTTCCTCGAACGCCACGAAGATGCCGGGCTCGTGGTGCCCGGTGGCCCCGCACACCAGGGTCTGCAGGGCGAACACCGTCTTTCCCGCCCCCGCCGAGCCCAGCACCACCGTAATGCGCGACCGGGGGAGCCCGCCGCCCGTCATCTCGTCGAAACCCTGGATGCCGGTGGAAGCCTTGGAGGCGAGGGGTGTGGATGGTGCCGTCATGGAGAACCGTCGGTCGGGAGCAAGGCCGCGGGCCGGGCCGGGGAATGCCGGCACGCCGGTGGAGCCATCGAAAGAAAGGATTGCGCGGGGGCGGCGGAGTGGATCGGCGTGCTGGCGGGAAGCACGGGCCAATTCTACGCGTGGGGAAGACCATAATAACGGCATAGATCCCAATGCGCCAGATATGGTGGAAGGCGAGGACGCGCTCGAGGGGCGACCTTCGCCATCGCCGGTTTGCGCGAGGAGGGGGATTCCGGGTCTCCGCGACCGGCGCCGCGGTGCGGCAGGCGCGAACGGAAGGGGCCGGCACTGCCGCGCCGGCCCCTTTCTCGACAGATTCATTCACGATGGAAACCTGCTCCCGCCACCGCCCCCGTGTCCATGACATCGTTCGGCCCGGATCCCCTCCTCGTGCCGGACGACTTCGTCTGGCAGGCGGAAACCGTGCACCTCCTGGTGCTCGCCCCCGACGCCACGGTGGTGCGGTGGAACGAGGCCGCCCGCCACGCCCACGCGCCGCTGGCCGAAGGCGCGCCCATGGCACGGCTGCTGACGGCGAACAGCGCGGCGCTGCTCCTGGCCACGATGGAGGCGGCGCGAGCGGGCCCCGTGGAAGGCGTGCTGCTTACCTTTTCGGATGGGGAGCGGTACGCGTTCACCCTTTCGTGCCGTGTCCGCTGGGAGGGGGAAGTGTGCCTGCTCTTCGGCGAGCCGCTGACGGAGCGCGACTCGCGGGTCACCCGCGAACTGATGGAGCTGTCCAGCGAGCTCGCGCGCAGCACCCGGGAGCGGGCGAAGGTGGCCGCCGAGCTGAACTCGGCGCTGCAGGCGCTGCGGGAGTCGCACTGGCACGTGAAGAAGATCCAGGAGTTCCTGCCCATCTGCGCCCAGTGCCAGAAGGTGCCGGCGGGGGAGGAAAGCCGGGGCGAGTGGCGGCACCTGGTGTCGTTCCTGGCCGACAACGGACTGCTGATGACCCATGGCTACTGCCCGGAATGCGAAGAACGGGTGATGGCGGAGATCGACGCCTCGGGATAGCGGACCGCGGAGAAGCCCCGCACGCACTCACGCACCCGCCCCGGCCCACCGCCCGAACGGCACCCCCTCGCCGTCCAGCAGCGCCGCCATCCGCTCCTCGTCCCCGGGGAGCGTTTCCAGCGCCAGGTTGCACCGCGCCCGCGCGGCCGGCGGCGCGGGAACCACCTCGGCGGGCACGCCGTGGTCGCGGGCCACCTCTTCGGCCCACAGCGCGTGGTGCGTGGTTTCGAACGTAAACACCTGCCGGCCCTCCCGTTGCCGTTCGTGTGCGGAACCAGAATCGTGCTGCTTGCGCCAACCGCTGTTCCCGGTTACACTTCCCGCACCTTATCAGTACCCGGAAACCCACTCACGTCCAGCCGCGGAGGCACAGCCTCCGGTTCGCCGGCCCGCTTCCCGGGGCGCCGCGTGGGTTCATCGTCCCGGTGCGTCACGTTCGCGGGGCGCCGCGCGTCATGTATGATGCCCCATCATGCGAACGCCGGACCGGGAAGGAGGGGGTTGGCCGCGCCGGAGACGCGCGGCAACGGGTACCAGCTGCGGGCAGGTGTTGTTCCGGCATCGTCGGTCTACCTGTGGGCCGGCGCGAAACCAGGAGAGTGACAGGATGACAAGACTTCGTGTGCTCCTTGCGGTGGCCCTCGCCCTGGCGCTTGCGCCCGTGGCGGCCGTCGCGCAGGCGGGAACCGTCCGTGGACGGGTGGTCGAGCAGGGCTCGAACAACCCGCTGCAGGGCGTGTCGGTGAGCGTCGTGGGCGGAGGCCCGACGGCGGTCACCAATCAGGAGGGCCGCTTCGCCCTTTCCAACGTGCCGGCCGGCGCGCGCACCCTTCGCGCGGCCCGCATCGGCTATGGGGCGCAGACGCGCTCCGTCACGGTGGGCGCCGAGCCCGTCGAGGTGAACTTCGCGCTGGGCACCGACGTGCTGGGCCTCGACGAGATCGTGGTCATCGGCTACGGCCAGGTGGAGCGCCGCCGCGCGGGCGGCGGCGCCATTTCGTCCATCCGCCCGACGGCGGTAACGGAAAGCGCCCCCACCCCCACGGTGGAGAACGTGCTGCAGGGCCGCGTGGCCGGCGTGCAGGTGGTGCAGAACTCGGGCGTGCCCGGCTCGGCCATCTCCGTCCGCGTGCGCGGCGCCTCGTCGATCTCGGCCGGCAACGAGCCGCTGTACGTGATCGACGGCGTGCCCCTCATCCAGGGCAACTTCTCGACCATCCAGGGCGCCATCGGGCAGACGCAGGGCATCGACGCCCTGTCGGACCTGAACCCCAACGAGATCGAGTCCATCGAGGTGCTGAAGGACGCGTCGGCGGCGGCCATCTACGGCTCGCGCGCGTCCAACGGCGTGGTGCTCATCACCACCAAGCGCGGCCGCGCGGGCGAGCGTCCCGACATCCGCGTGCAGACCTACGTGGGCAGCCAGCAGGCCTGGCGCCACGCCGACTTCCTGAACGCCGAAGACTACATCGAGGTGTACAACGAGGGCTGGGCCAACGACGGCTACCTCGAAGCCTTCGAGATCCCGCTGTTCGCGCCCAACGGCCAGGACGGCGCGATCAACTACGATCCCGATGTCAGCACCGACTGGATCGACGAGATCCTGACGACCGCCCCCATGAGCAACGTGTTCGCCAGCATCGCCGGCGGCACCGAGCGGGCCCGGTACTACGTCAGCGGCACCCGGTTCCTGCAGGACGGCATCGTGTCGGGCTACGGCTTCGAGCGCATGAACGGCCGCCTGAACCTTGACTACACCGCCAGCAGCCGGCTTACGCTGGGCACGGGCGTGGCGCTGACCCGCGGCGTGATCGAGCGCTCGCGCGGCGACAACACCATCTACGGCCCCTTCGCCAACGCCATCGCCAGCGCGCCGGTCGACCCGGTTCGCGACGAGGACGGCGACTACAACCTGAACACGCTGGCGTACGTCAACCCGGTGGCGCTCAACGAGCTGAACCGGGCCGAAGAGCGCACCTTCCACGTGCTGGGCAACATCTTCGCCGACTACCGCCTGTTCGAGGGCGTCACCGCCCGCGTGAACCTGGGCCTGGACCAGTACAGCCTGCGGGGCTTCCTGTACGACTCGCCCACCGTTCCGCCCGGCTCGGGAAGCAACGGCTACGGCCAGGTGGGCAACTCGTTCGCCACCAAGGTGCTGGCCGAGGGCACCCTGAGCTGGCAGCGCGACCTGGGCGACATCCACAACCTGTCGGGCGTGGTGGGCTCCGCGTACGAGGACAACGACAGCGAGTACAACTCGGTGTTCGGCACGCAGTTCCCGTCGGGGCTCAAGCAGCTGGCCTCGGCCGCCACGGTCACCGGCGGCAGCTCGTCGCTTTCCGAGTACAACCTGCTCTCGTTCTTCGGGCGCGTGCAGCACAGCTTCCGCGACCGCCTGACCACCACGTTCAACGTGCGCGCCGACGGCTCGTCGCGCTTCGGCGAGAACAACCAGTGGGGGGTGTTCCCGTCGGCGGCCGTGCAGTACCGGCTGACGGAGGAGCCGTTCCTCCGCGACAACCGGCTCATCAGCGACCTGGCCTTCCGCGCGAGCTACGGCCGCACGGGCAACCAGGAGGGGCTGGGCGACTTCGCGCCGCAGGCGCTGTTCACCGGCGGCCAGAACTACAACGACCGGCCCGGCATCGCCCCGCTGCAGCTGGCCAACCCCGACCTGAGCTGGGAAAAGACCGACCAGCTGAACATCGGCGCCGACCTGGGCTTCTTCGACGACCGCCTGGGCCTGAGCCTCGACTGGTACCAGAAGAACACGTCGGACCTGCTGCTGAACCGGCCCATCCCGCTTTCGACCGGGTTCGGCCTGATCACCGAGAACATCGGCGAGATGCGCAACACCGGCGTGGAGCTGGCGCTTCGTGCCCAGCCGATCCGCGCGGCGAGCCGGGGCGGCCTGGAGTGGAGCACCGAGTTCAACGTTTCGCACAACGAGAACGTCGTCACCAAGCTCTACAACAAGCAGGGGATCAGCGGCAGCTTCGTCGCCCGCGTGGAAGAGGACGAGGAGCTGGGCTTCTTCCGCGGCTACGTGATGGACGGGATCTTCCAGGAAGACGACGAGATCTGCTACGATGCGACCGGCGCCACCTGCCCCGAGGGCTTCGGCTACCAGTCGGACTTCACGGTGCCCGGTGACGTGCGGTTCCGCGACCTGAACGGCGACGGGCTGATCACCTCCGAGGACCGCGAGAAGATCGGCAGCCCCTGGCCGGACTACACGGGCGGCTGGACGAACAACCTGTCGTTCGGCGGGTTCGACCTGACGGTGTTCACGCAGTTCTCGCAGGGCAACGACATCTACAACGGGAACCGCGAGTACACCGACGCGTTCGGTACCTTCATCGACAACAACTCGGGCCGCGCGCGCAACCGCTGGACCCCGGAGAACCCGAGCACCACCGAGGCCCGGGCCACCTACGACGACAGCAACAACAACGTGCGCTCCAGCAGCCGCTTCGTCGAGGACGGCAGCTACGTGCGCATCAAGAACGCGGTGCTGGGCTACAACCTCCCGGCCCGGTTCTCCACTCGCGTGGGCGTGTCGAGCATGCGCCTGTACGTGCAGGGCCAGAACCTGAAGACCTGGACCGACTACAGCGGGTTCGACCCGGAGGTGAACTTCAACGGCGCCGCCAGCATCACCCGCGGGATCGACTTCTACACGCTTCCGCAGGCGCGCACGATCACCCTTGGGCTCAACCTGGGCTTTTAACCGGAGAATGCGAATGAAGCTCAGAATTCTTGGCGTCCTCGCGCTGGCGGCCCTCGCGGGCGCGTGCGACGAGCCGCTCGACCCGACTCCGCAGCAGGCGATCCCCTCCGAGGAGGCGCTCGACACGCCGGACGAGGTGCGCGTGGCGGTGAACGCCATGTACGACGCGCTGCAGGACTGCGACGGGGGCTACTGCCGCGACCTGGTGATCTTCCCCGACATGTACGCGGGAGACCTGGCGTTCACCGGCACGTACGCCAGCGACCGCGAGGTCGGGCGCGCCACCCTCACGTCGGCCAACACCGCGCTCCCGGGGATCTGGGGCACGGCGTACCGCGGGATCAACCGCGCCAACAACGTGCTGGCCTCGCTTCCCGCGCTGCAGGACGAGTTCGACGACGAGAGCGAGTACGACCAGCTGAAGGGCGAGGCGCACTTCATCCGCGCGCTGAACTACTTCAACCTGGTGAACTTCTTCGGCGGCGTGCCCCTGGTCACGCAGCCGATCAGCCAGGTGCCGGCCGACGTGGGCCAGACCCGCAACAGCGCGGCCGAGGTGTTCGCGTTCGTGGAGTCGGAGCTGGCCGCGGCCCGTGCCGGGCTGCCGGAGCTGGGCTCCGACGCCCAGGGCCGCGCCAGCTACGAGGCGGCCACCGCGCTGCTGGCCCGGGTGCACCTGTACCAGCGGGAGTGGCAGCAGGCCTACAACCTGGCCGACGAGGTGATCGACAGCGGCCACTTCTCGCTGGAGCCGCAGTACGAGAACGTGTTCGAGAAGGAGCAGACCGACGAAGCGATCATGGAGGTCCCGTTCACCGTAACGGACCCGGGCTCGCTCGCCTTCTGGTTCTTCCCGGGCTCGCTGGGCGGACGCCGCGGCTTCGCTCCCAGCGCCTCGTCCATCGGGGGTGTCACGGGCTTCCGCAACTCGTTCGAATCGGGCGACCGGCGGCGCGCCGTGGCCGTGCGCTTCACCGGCGGCGGCACGGCGTACGGCTACAAGTACACCGACATCGCCAGCACCGCGGACGACGTTCCGATCCTTCGGCTGGCCGAGATGTACCTGATCCGTTCCGAGGCGGCGGCCCGCCTGGGCGGCCGGCTTCCCGAGGCCATCGCCGACCTGAACGTGATCCGCAACCGCGCCGGGCTGGCCAACCTGCCGGCGTCGGTCGACACGCAGGTCGAGGTGCTGGCGGCCAATCTGGACGAGCGTCGGCACGAGCTCTTCTACGAGGGGCACCGCTTCTTCGACCTGAAGCGCTTCGCCGACGCGGTTCCGGCGGCGCAGGCGGTGCTGACGGCGCGCGGGATCACGGGCAACCGCCTGCTGTTCCCGGTGCCGCAGCGCGAGATCGACGCCAACCCGAAGCTGACGCAGAACCCCGGCTACTGAAGCCGGCGGGTTTTGCCGACGGGCAGGCAAGGTGAACAGGCGGCGCTCCTCCTTCGGGAGGGGCGCCGTTTTCCTGCAGGTACCGTCCAGGCAACCTCGCCGGGCGAACCACACCACCGCATCCGCATGGGCGATCCACCTGACGGCGAAGTGATCCTGGGGCTGGGGGCCAACCTGGGCGACCCCCTCGCGCAGCTCGCGCGCGCGGTGTCGGCGCTGGACGGCGTGGTGCGAATCGGCCGCGTGTCGTCCGTCTATCGCACGGAGCCGGTGGGCTACCGCGACCAGCCGGACTTCTACAACCTCGTCCTGATGGGTACGGCCCGCGGCGATCCCGAGGCGGTGCTGCGCGCGCTGCTGGAGGTGGAGCGCGTGCTGGGGCGGGTGCGCACCTTCGCGGACGCCCCCCGCACCATCGACATTGACCTGCTGGCGTTCGGAACGCGGGTGATGGAGGTGCCGGGGCTCACGCTGCCGCACCCGCGCATGCACCAGCGCGGCTTCGTGCTTCATCCGCTGGCCGAGATCGCCCCGGAGTGGCGGCATCCCGTACTGGGCCAGACGGCGCGGGAGTTGCTTTCCGCGGGGGCGGCGCGGGAGCGGGTGGAGCGTGTGGGCCCGCTGGATCCGCCACCGGGGGCGCTTGCCCCCGGGCGCCCGTCCGGCTAAGCTCTTCGCGGCGCCGGGCGCGTCCCTTTTCGCGACGCAGGATGTCCCGCAGCCACGACTTCACCATCGGTGTGGAGGAAGAGTACCAGCTGGTGGACGCGGCCACGGGCGCCCTGCGCAGCCGTGCGCGCTACGTGATCTCGGGCGACTGGGCGGGCGAGCTGAAGCCCGAGATGCAGGAACACACCATCGAGGTGGGCACCGGCGTGTGGCGGGGTTCGCACGGGGTTCGCGGCGACCTGGCCCGGCTGCGGTTCATGGCGGCCGTGGCGGCGGAGGCCGAGGGCATGCGCATCGTGGCCGCGGGCGCCCACCCGTTCAGCCCGGCGGGGGGGCACCCCTTCAGCGACGGCCCCGTGTACCAGGAACTGCGCGAGAAGTACCGCGCACTGGCTGACGAGCAGGCGATCTTCGGGATGCACGTGCACGTGGGCGTGCCTTCGGGGACGGATCGTGCACGGCTGTGCAACGTGGTGCGGCTTCACCTTCCGGTGCTGCTGGCGCTCACCGCGTCGTCGCCGTTCTGGGACGGGCGTGACACGGGGCACGCCTCGTACCGCTCGGTGGTGTGGCGCCGCTGGCCCCGCTCGGGGGCGCCGCCGCGCTTCGCCGGCATGGCCGAGTACGACGCGCTGGTGCGCTGGATGGTGGAGTCGGGGAGCATCGACGGGCCGGGGCGGCTGTACTGGGAGCTGCGGCCGCACCACGGGTACCCGACCGTCGAGGTGCGGGTGACGGACTGCACCCCTCGACTGGACGACGCCATTACCGCCGCGGCCCTGGCGCGCGCCATCGTGGCCGGCGCGGCCGAGGGGCTGCTGCCCGACACGCCGCTGCCGGAGTCGTTCGTTCAGCCGCTGCTCAGCGAGAACGGCTGGCGCGCCAGCCGCCACGGAACGAGCGCGGAGATGGCGGACCTGGAAAGCGCCGAGCCGCGGACGATCACGGCCGGGGAGTGGGCGGAGCGGCTGGCGGAGCGGCTGGAAGGGGTGGCCGCGGCGCTGGGCGACGCCGCCGAGCTGGCGCGGCTGCCGGAGCTGCTGCGCCGGGGGTGCGCGGCCGAGGCCATCCGCGCGCGGGCGGAGCAGGTGGGGAACGGGGCGGCGCTGGCACTCTGGCTGGCGGACGAAACGGTGGCAGGCGCGGGCATGGACCGCCGGCTGCGGCCAAGACTCGAGGAAACGGTATGAGCACGCCCCACAG
>NZ_DATBNB010000438.1 GCF_036554565.1 Longimicrobium sp.
CTCCCCCATCGTCATCCCCTCCGATCAGGTGCCATCGTCTGCCGTACCGCCGGGCAACGACGGTGCCGCGCCCACCCGGGCACACGATTCGCACCCCGCCGCGAGCACCGAAGGCAGTCACCCGCGCGAAAACCCATGACCCGTCGCCACCAGATCGCCGCCGCCGTCTGCATCCTTCTGGTGCCCATCCTGGTGTGGGCCGCCGTTCGCCTGGGCGACGCGAGCGACGCTCCCGAGCGCCCGCGCGCCCCGGCCGCCGCCGCCGAGGCCGTGCAGGGGCTTCACGTCGACCTGCCGCGCGACGTGGCCGAGCTGCTGCGCGGTGGCCGGAACTGGCGCGCGGCCCGCCGGCTGCGCGAGCTCACGAGTCCGCAAAGCGACCCCGAGCTCCTTCTCGTCGCCGCCAAGGCCGAGGCGGGGTGGGGCGGATGGGACAACGTCCGCGGGCTGCTGGAAGGCAAGCCCTGGCTGGAGCGGGTGGGCAGCGGCGACGGGTGGTACCTGCTGGGCCGCGCGCGCGAAGAGCAGGGAAAGTGGAACGAGGCCGCCGAGGCGTACGCCCGCTACGTACAGCTGCGGGCAGACACGGGCACGGCCGCCCGGCGCGGCGAGCGGGCCGTAGGCGAGCTGCGGCACGCGCTGGTGCTGCTGCGCGCCGGCCGCGCGGACGACGGCATCCGCGCGCTGGACCACGCCCGTACGCATGTGCCGGCGGTGTCGGGATGGGTGACCATCCTCGCGGCCGAGGCGCTGGCCAGCCGCGGCGACACGGCCCGGGTGCGCGCGTTCCTGGACGAGGTGGAAGATCTTCCCTCGCCCTCGCGCGGGCGCCGCGCGCGGCTGCAGGCGCACCTGGTGGCGAACGCTGCGGCGGGCGCGCGGGCCCTGGCCGTGCGCTTTCGCGAGCAGGCGACCGAGCCTGGGGAGCGCGCGGAGATGGCCGTGGCGGCGGCGCGCGGCGCGCGGGCGGCGGGGGACGCGTCCGCGGCGATGGAGCTGCTGCGCGCGGCCATGCGCGAGGCGCCGGCGAGCGGGCCGGCCATCGAGGCGGCGCGGACCATCGGCGGGATGGCGGGGCTGACCCCCGCGGACCGGCTGGCGATCGCCACGGTGTACGATCGCCATGGCAACAAGGCGCGGGCGGCGGATGGCTATCGCGCCTGGCTGGCCGCGAATCCCACCGACGCGCCGGTGAGGCTGCGGCTGGCGAACGCGCTGTTCGCGGCCGGGCGGTACGCGGAGGTGGATGCGGCGGCGCGCCCGCTGTTCGGCGCCGCGCCCGAGACGGCCGCGCAGGCGATGTACGTCACCGGCCGCGCCCAGTTCCGGCGCGGCGCGCGTGCCGAGGCGCGGCAGACCTGGGTGACCGCGGCGGAGCGCTTCCCGGGCGTAGCCCCCGCCGCCGAGGCGCTGTTCATGGTGGCCGACATGAGCCACGACGCGGGCGACGCGACCGGGGCGCGCGCCGCCTACCGCCGCGTGGCGGACCGCTTTCCCGCCACGGAGCGCGCAGGGCTGGCGCTGATGCGGCTCGGGGGGATGGCGTTCCTGGCGCGCGACTACGCCGGGGCGGCTGCTGCGTTCGACCAGTACCGCACGCGCACGCCGTCCGGCAGCTTCTGGCCGCAGGCGGCGTACTGGGCCGCCCGCGCCCGCGCTGCCCGCGGCGACAGCGCCGGGGCCGGGGCGCTGTACCGCGAGGTGCGCACCCGCGAGCCGCTGTCGTACTATGCCCTGCGGTCCGCCGAACGCCTGCGGCAGCCGTACTGGCCCATCCCGCTGCGGCAGGACCCGGCGGACGATGCGGCGGCGCGGGACAAGGTGGCCGGGTGGATGTACGGCGTGGACCTGCTGCGCGCGGCCGGGCTGGACACCGAGGCCGCGGCCGAGGTCGACCGGCGGATCCGCGAGGCGGCCGACGACCGCGCCCTCCTCTACCCCCTTGCCGAAGCCGTCAACGAGCGGGGATACACGTCGGCGGGAATCCGCGTCGCCATCAAGATGCAGGAGGGCGGCGAGCCGGTGAGCGCGCGCCTGCTCCGCATCCTCTACCCGATTCCGTACCGGGGAATCATCGACGGGGAGGCGCGCCGCAACGACCTGCAGCCGGCGCTGGTGGCGGCCATGATCCGCCAGGAGTCGTGGTTTAACCACAAGGCCACCAGCGGCCCCGGCGCCCGCGGGCTGATGCAGGTGATGCCCGAGACAGGGCGCGGCCTGGCCACCGGCGCCGGGCTGCGGCAGTGGAACGCCGAGCTGCTGTACAACCCGGAGATCAATGTCGCACTCGGCACGCGCTTCCTGGCGGACCAGATGCGGGCGTATCGCGGATCGCTGCCCAGTGTGTTCAGCGCCTACAACGCGGGCCCGGCGCGGGTCACGCGGTGGCGGCAGCTGCCGGAATACCGCGATGAGGAGCTGTTCACGGAGCGCATCCCCTTCCAGGAAACGCGCGACTACGTGAAGATCCTCACCCGGAACACGGCCATCTACCGTGGACTGTACGGCGGGGCCGGGGAATAGGCGCCACGAAACGGGGGCGGCTCCGACCTGGAGCCGCCCCCGTCCTTTTCCATCGAGCGCCGTGGATCAGTGCGTCCGCCGGCCGGTGATGGCGCCCGTGTCGCCGCCCAGCGTCCATCCGCCGGTGAAGGTGTCGCCGGTGAACATCATCCGGAACGTGACGTTGCCGTTGGGCGTCTCCGCCACCACCGTCAGCTCCTGGCCCGCCGCCGAGGCCGAGCGCACTGTGAACTCGGGGAATTTGAGGGTGACGATGCGTCCGCCGTACGCGCCCGGGGTGCCGGTGATCTCGATCGTGCCCGTCACCGCCTCGCCGTTGACCTGCGTGGCGAATTCGTACTCGCCCACCGGGTTCAGCGCGGTCGAACGCGTCGTTGCGACGGTGGTCGTCATGGTGGTCGCAGCAGGGGCCGGGGCCGCCGCTTCGGGGACGCTGGTGTTCGCCGGGGCGCAGGCGGCAAGGCTCAGGGCCAGGGTGGCGGCAAGGATCTTCTTCATGGACTTCCTTGATGAAACGAGGGATGGCGGGAACGGTCGTCCGCAGTGACGCCGCCGGATGCGCGCATTGTACGCGCGCGCTGCGGAAGGGAACAGGGCGCAACGAAACACTTGACAGCGCGGCCCGCTGCACGCACCCTAGCCAGTTCGTTTCACGCGCGCGCCAGGCCGGTGCGCGTTCCTTCCCGCCCGGTTCCGGGCACCGTTCCCTCTAGGCCGAGGTCCCCGCCATGCGCTATTCCGCCCTCTTCCCCCGCCGCGCCGCCGCCGCGGGCCTGCTGTTCCTTGCCGCCGCCTGTGGGGGCGACGAGCCCGGCGAAATGACGGCCAAGCCGTCGGACGTAGACCAGACCACGTCCATCACGCCCACGGAAAAGGAAATCGCCAGCTTTCAGGCCCCCGCCGACAGCGTGCTGACGCCGCGGCAGGTGGAAGCCTACCTGAAGGCCAGCCTGCTGCAGTACGACCTGATCCGCGACGAAGCCCCCGGGCTGCGGAAGCAGGCGATGGCCATGGAGCAGCGCGAGCAGAAGGGCGGGGTGATGAACGGGCTGCGGAACGTGGCCGCGGCGGGCAACCTGATCAACGACTACAGCCAGCTGATCGTGGGCAGCTACCCCCGCGCCTCGCGCACGCTGGGATACAACCCCGCCGAGATGGAGTGGGTGCGCGAGCGGATGGGCGAGGTTTCGGCCTACATCATGGCGAAGCCGGTCAACGATGCGATGGTGCAGCAGGCCCAATCGATGCGGCGGATGGCCGAATCGTACCGGGGCCAGCCCGGCTTCAGCGACGAGCAGATCGCCGAGATGATCCGCAACGCCGACGAGATGGAGCAGCAGGCCAAGGAGCAGATGCAGACCGGCGGATCGGCCATGCGCAACTTCCAGGTGCTGCGCCAGGCCCGGCCCAACGTGACCGACGAGATGTGGACGACCGTCGCCTTCGCCGGCGCGACCGGGCTGATGGCCCTGCCCGCCAGCATGACCTCCGATTCCGACACCACCGCGCAGCGTCAGCTGAACGAGTGGCGCCAGGTGTACACCGACGCGCTCGCCAACCGCGTGACGCCGGGAATGGAGCCGGAGAAGCCCGAGACCCAGTCCACCGCCGCGGAGAGCTGAGCCTGACCGACACGTCCCCCGCACCGGCCGCCGGCCGGCCCGCGTCGGCGCTGCTCCTGGGCGCCACGGGGCTGGTCGGCGGCCACGTGCTTCGCCTGCTGCTGGACGACCCGGTGTACGAGCGGGTCGCCGTCCTCGGCCGCCGCCCCACCGGGCAGCGCCACCCCAGGCTGACCGAGCACGTCGCTCCTCTGGACCACATGGCCGAGCACGCCGGCGCGTTCGCGGTGGACGACGTGTTCTGCTGCCTGGGCACCACGCTGCGCACCGCCGGCTCCCGCGAGGCGTTCAGCGCCGTGGACCTGGATGCCGTGGCCCTGAGCGCCCGGCTGGCGGCGGAGCAGGGCGCCACGCGTTAT
>NZ_DATBNB010000439.1 GCF_036554565.1 Longimicrobium sp.
AGGGAGAATTCGCTCGCGCTCCGCCCGGTGTCGTGCACTCGACTGCGCGTGCAGTCCGCGAAGGCGGACTTTGGGCCGTCGTTGCCGCGACCTCAGTCGCCCCAGCGGGGCCCGGGCGTTGCGCTCCGGCTGGCTACGCGCACTCGACTGGCTCCCTTCCCCCGCGGCTGGTTGCGGGGGCAGGGTTGGGGATGGGGGGCGCCCGCCCGAGCGCCGGACCTGCCTCTACGCACCAATCCCGAAGTGTACCCCCTCTCCCACGCTGTTTGTGGGAGAGGGTCGCACGCGTGTCAGCGCGGCGGGGTGAGGGCCCCACGGCAGCCGAGGCCTCGGCCACGGTGACCGCTACCGCGCCGAGGTTTGTACGTGCCCCAGGCTAGATCCTTCGGCCCGCGAAGGGAGTGCTGCGGGCAGGTCCGGTGCGCCTGGGCCTCAGGATGACAGATTGCCGCGCCGGCTACCGGTTCCTTTCGCACTTTCGCACTTTCGCACTTTCGCACTTTCGCACTTTCGCACTCACGCACTCCCCCGCTACCCCTCCTGCCCCGCCGCGGACACCCGCCCGTCCCGGGCCTTGGCCGCGCGCCCGGCGCGGATGGAAACCCACACGCCCGCGAAAATGAGCAGCGTCGCCGGGATCATCCGCGGCGAGGGGCGCTCGCCCAGGAAGGGGATCGCGAGCGACGCCGTCATCACCGGTTGGATGTAGACGAACATGGCCACGAGGCTGGCCTCTGCCCGGGCGAGCGCCCACACGTTCAGGTAGTACGCGGCCACCGTCGGCACCGCGACGATCCACGCCAGCGCCGCCCACGTGGCCACGCCCATCCCTCCCACCTCGCGCATGGCCGGCGCGATGCCCCAGGGGAAGATGCCGACGACCCCGAACACGAACACCCAGGTGATCACCGTCAGCGCGTTGTAGCGGCCCAGGATACCGCGCGAAATCACCAGGTACACGGAGTACGCCGTGACGTTGGCCAGCGCCAGCAGGTTGCCCAGCACGCTCCCCTGGTGAAGCCCCACGCCCACGAGGAGCAGCGCGCCACCGCCGGCCAGGGCAATGCCCAGCCACTTGGCGGGCGTGGCGGACTCGTGCCGCATGAGGATGGCCACCAGCAGCGTCAGCGCCGGGCCGGCGGTCACCAGCGTCTGCGCGGCCGTGGCCGTGGTCATCGTCAGCGCGGTGATGTACAGCAGCTGGTTCAGGATCACACCGAACACGGAGTACAGCGCCAGCCGCAGGTAGTCTGCCCGCGACCTCACGCGCTGGCCGCCGGTGGCGAAGTGGATGGCCAGGAACAGAACCGCGGCACCGGTGACGCGAAGGAGCGCCAGCGCCGGGCTGGACAGGTCGCGCAGGGCGATCTTCACGGCGATGGGCAGCGTGGCGAAGAACACCTGCACCAGGAGGAGCGCGACGTATACGGGCGATGGACGCAAAGCGATCCGGCTTGTAAGGAGTAAAAAGCTCCGGCCCCGCCACGACGGCGGGACCGGAGTCCGGGTGATACGCCGCGGATCGCGATGCGTGCCCCGGTGCGATGCGCGGCCTGGCCGAAACGACGCCCTGTCCGCCGCGTTCGGCGGTGCGTATCTTGCCGCCGCAGCAGCACCGTCAGCAGCCAGTCACCAATCCGGAGGAACGATGAGCGAGACGCACGAGCACGATCACGGGCACGGGGAAGAAGGGTTCGGGGTCGCCCTCGGCTTCCGTATCTTCGAGGCGGAGGGCGAAATCTACATGGCCGAGGCCGAGATCTCGTCGTACGTCGACGACCCCAACGCGCTGGGCGCCACGCTGGTGTTCCACTCGCTGAGCAACCTGGACCCCACGGCCGCCCCCGATGAGGACGAGGACGACGCGGGATGGCGCGTGGACATCGACGACGAGCTCACCCGCGACGAGGCGGGCGCCACGCGCGACCAGTTCCACGGCATCCTGCGCCAGCTGGCCGGCCTCAGCGAAGACGACCTGCGCCGCTACCTGACCGCGGCGCGCGAAGAGCAGGGGATCGACGAGGAGTAACCGCGCGCCTTCCGATCGATCGAAAGAAGCGGGGGCGAGCCGGGTGCTCGCCCCCGCTTTCTTTCCAGGCGTCCGTGGTCAGAACGGGCGGAAGAGGAGGAACAGGAACGAGGCCAGGCCGACGGCGATGATCGCGTGGCGTACGCGCTGCTGGCTGACGCGCTGGGCCATGCGTGATCCCGCGTACCCGCCCAGGAGCCCGCCCGCGACCATCGCCAGCGCCACGGGCCAGTCCACGATGCCGCTGAGCGCGAAGATGACGGCGGCCACCCCGTTCATGCAGCTGGCGCCCCAGTTCTTCAGGCCATTCATGCGGTGGATGTTGGTGAAGCCCATCATCCCCAGCCCCGCGAGCATCAGGATGCCGACCCCCGCGCCGAAGTAGCCGCCGTACACCCCGATGGCGAACTGCCCCGCGACGAAGAGCCAGGGAGCGACCTCGGGGTCACGGCCGGCCGGCATCTCCGCGGCGGCTGGCGGCGCGCCGCCGGTCCCGCGCAGGCGGCGCATCAGCGGGCCCTGCGCCAGGAACAGGAGTGTGGCGCCCAGCACCAGGAACGGAACGATGATGGCGAAGCGATCGGGGGGAGTGCGCAGCAGCAGCCACGCGCCGAGCACCCCGCCCGCGATGCTGGGCAGAGTAAGGCGCAGCACCCAGGCACGGGCCCCGCGCAGCTCGCCGCGATAGCCCCACATGCTGCTCAGCGCGCCCGGCCACAACGCGACGGTGCTCGTGGCGTTCGCCGTCAGCGCGGGCACGCCCAGCCCCACGAGGGCCGGAAAGGTGACGAGCGTACCGCCGCCGGCGATGGCGTTGATGCCGCCCCCCAGCACCGAAACCAGGAACACGGCGGCCAGCGCGAGTGCGGAAAGAGGTTCGTAGGCCATCAGGAAACCTGCCGGCTCGACTGCCTACGG
>NZ_DATBNB010000440.1 GCF_036554565.1 Longimicrobium sp.
CCCCAGCCCTTCCCCCGCAAACTGCGCGGGGGAAGGGAGCCAGTATGGCGCATCACACCTAACTCCTTGCAGCCCCACAGCTTGTCATCCTGAGGCCCAGGCGCACCGCCCTCGCCCGCAGCACACGCTACGCGGGCCGAAGGATCTAGCCTGCGGCACTTCCAACCTTGCGCGCGGCAGCGTGCACCCGTGCAGAGGCCTCGATGTCGGGGCGTTGCGAAACGGGCCGGCGCATGCCGCGGCTGCCCTCACCCCCGGCCCCTCTCCCGCAAGCGGGAGAGGGGAGAATTCGATCGCGCTCCGGCCAGCTCGATGCACCCGACTCGCCCCTGCAGTCCGCGAAGGCGGCCTTCGTGATTTACCAGCCGCGACTTCAGTCGCCCGTGACCGGGTCAGGGTTAGCGCGACGATCCAGGCAGGGCCCGAAGGCGTTCCGACCGGGGCCGGCGCATGCCGCGGCTGCCCTCACCCCCGGCCCCTCTCCCGCAAGCGGGAGAGGGGAGAATTCGATCGCGCTTCGGCCAGCCCGACGCACTCGGCTCGCCGGTGCAGTCCGCGAAGGCGGACTTTGGGCCTTTGTTGCCGCGACTTCAGTCGCCCCAGCACGGCCGAGGCCTCCACTCTGCCGCTGCCCCCGCACCCAACTCCGACGTGTACACCCTCTCCCGCTTGCGGGAGAGGGTGGCACGCGTGTCAGCGCGGCCGGGTGAGGGCCCCACGGCAGCCGAGGCCCCGGCCTCAGTGACCGCTGCCGCGCCCGGGCTGGTACGTGTCCGCGGCTGGATCCTTCGGCCCGCGACGTGTGTGCCGCGGGGCGACTCGGTGCGCCTGGGCCTCAGGATGACAGGACCCCGTGCTTTACAAACGGGGCAGCACCGGGCCCGGAGGCATGTCGGCGGGGCGCGGCGGCTGGTACTTTGCAGCTAGCACGGGCATCGCCGCCCTCGGATGGGTGGCCGTTCCTCACTTCCGTCTCTCGCGTTCCATGGACCGAGTTCTTGCAGTGATCCTGGGCGGCGGCGCCGGCACCCGCCTGTTCCCGCTGACGGCGCAGCGCGCCAAGCCCGCCGTTCCCCTGGCGGGCAAGTACCGCCTGGTAGACGTGCCCATCTCCAACTGCATCAACTCCGGGCTCAACCGCATCTTCGTGGTCACGCAGTTCAACTCGGCCAGCCTGAACGACCACATCGCCCGCTCGTACCTGTTCGACCGGTTCCGCGGCGGCTTCGTAACCGTGCTGGCGGCGGAGCAGACGCCCACCTCCGAGCACTGGTACCAGGGCACGGCCGACGCGGTGCGGCAGAGCAACCTGCACATCCGCAGCTACGCGCACGACCAGGTGCTCATCTTGTCCGGCGACCAGCTGTACACGATGGACTACCGGCTGATGCTGGAGCACCACAAGCGCACCGGCGCCGACGTCACCGTGGCCGCCACGCCCGTGACCGCGGCGGAGGCGCCCGGCTTCGGCATCCTGAAGACCGACGCCGAGCACCGCATCACCGAGTTCTACGAAAAGCCGCCCCTTTCCGAGCTGCGCGGCAAGGAAAGCCCGGTGGAGCCCGCGCTGGAGCGCGCCGGGCGCATCTACCTGGCCTCCATGGGCATCTACATCTTCGACTGCGATGTCCTGCAGGAGCTGCTGGACGGCCACCGCGAGGCGAACGACTTCGGCAAGCACATCATTCCGTTCGCCATCCAGGAGCGGAAGGTGGTGTCGTACCCGTTCAAGGGATACTGGAACGACATCGGCACCGTGCGGTCGTTCTTCGACACCAACCTGATGCTCACCGATCCGCAGCCGGCGTTCAACCTTTTCGACGAGCAGATGCCGCTGTACACCAACGCGCGCCTGCTTCCCCCGGCCAAGGTCACCCGCTCGCGGATCGACGCGTCCATCATCGGCGAGGCGTCGGTGATCATCGACAGCGACATCACGCAGTCGGTGATCGGCATCCGCTCGTACCTGGGCGCGCGCACCCGCGTCCACCGCACGGTGATGATGGGTGCCGACTACTACCGCTGGGAGGACCCCGGAAGCCGCAACCGCGTGGAGGGGCCGCCGCGCCCGGGGGTGGACGAGGACTCGGTCGTCCAGGGCGCCATCATCGACAAGAACGCGTCCATCGGCAGGAACTGCGTGATCACCAACGTCGCGGGGGTGGTGGAGGGCGAGGGGCCGGGCTTCTACATCCGCGACGGCGTGGTGGTGATCGTCAAGAACGCCGAGATCCCGGACGGCACCATCATATGAGCGCGCGCGCCCTGCGCATCGCGCAGCTCACCAACGAGTACCCGCCGCACGTGTACGGCGGCGCCGGCGTGCACGTGGAGTACCTGGCCCGCGAGCTGGCCTGCGCCGAGGGCGGCGCCCACCAGGTGCAGGTGCTGTCCTTCGGCGAGCAGCGGCAGGAGGAGGGCAACCTGCGCGTGCAGGGCGTCGCGCCCGCCCTTCGCCTCTCCACGCGCGACCCGCGGCACGAGCGGCTGCTGGATGCGCTGCTCCGCGACCTGGCCATGGCGGGCGCGGTGGATGCGCCCGACGTGGTGCATTGCCACACCTGGTACTCGCACCTGGCCGGATGCCTGGCGCGGCCGCTGACGGGCGCGCGGCTGGTGCTGACCACCCACTCGCTGGAGCCGCACCGGCCCTGGAAGGTGGAGCAGCTGGGCACGGCGTACGATGCCACCACGTGGATCGAGCGCACCGCCTACCGCAACGCCGACGGGGTGATCGCCGTTTCGCGCGCGATGAAGGACGACGTGCAGGCGCTGTACGGCGTCGATCCCCAGCGCGTGCGGGTGATCTACAACGGCATCGATCCCGACGAGTACCAGCCGCGCCTGGATCCCGACGGGCTGCGTGCGCTCGGCATCGATCCGGATCTCCCGATCGTCCTCTTCGTCGGGCGCATCACGCGGCAGAAGGGAATCCTCCATCTCGTCCGCGCCATCCGGCACCTGCGCCCCGGCGTGCAGGTGGTGCTGTGCGCCGGCGCCCCCGACACGGAGGAGATCGGCCGCGAGATGGCGGCGCTCGTGGACGAGGTGAAGCGCGACGCCCCGGTGCCGGTGGTGTGGATCAGCGAGATGCTTTCCAAGGACCGCATCATCCCGCTGTACTCGCACGCGGCCGTCTTCGTCTGCCCGTCTGTCTACGAGCCGTTCGGCATCATCAACCTCGAGGCGATGGCGTGCGAAACACCGGTCGTCGCCTCGGCCGTCGGCGGCATCCCGGAGATCGTGGTGCCGGGGGAGACGGGGACGCTCGTGGCGTTCGAGGCGGAGGGCGGCGGATCGGCGGAGCCCCGCGACCCGGAGGCGTTCTCGCTGGCGCTCGCGACCGCGGTCAACGAGCTGATGGATGCGCCGGACCGGCGGGCGGCGATGGGGCGCGCCGGGCGCGAGCGCGTGCTGGCCCAGTTCAGCTGGCGCGCCATCGCCGGGCAGACGCTGGAGTTCTACCGCGAGCTGCTGGAGATGCCCGGGCGCGCGGAGCCCTGACGTTCGCTCAGGGCAGCACCCCGCTCGGCGGCTCCTCGCGCCGCCCCGTGTGCGGGTTCGGCAGCTGCAGCGTCTCGGCGGCGATGGCGGCCATGTTCTCGTTCACTCCGAAGGCGCCGAACGCGTAGCGGATGATGGCGAGCGCCAGTTCCCGCTCGCCCATCACCGCCCGGCCCACGCCCCGCCGTTCCAGGTGCGCCCGCTCCTCGTCGCTGTGCGTGCGGACGACGGTGTCGATGCCGGGGTTCACCTTGCCCGCGTGGTCTAGGATCAGCCGCGCCTGGAAGGCATCCGGCGCGGAGACGACCAGAAGGCGCGCCCGCTCCAGCCGCGCGTGGTGAAGGATGCCGGGGCGAGTCGCGTCTCCGAACAGGGCAGGCATCCCCCGCGCACGCAGTGCCTCTACCTCGCCCCGGTTCTGCTCCACCACCACGTATGGGATGCCCTGCCGCTCCAGCGCGCGGGCCACCGGCGCGCCCACCCGGCCATGCCCGATCAGCACCACGTGGTCGCGCAGCGCCGCCTCGTCCACCCCGGCCGGCAGCTCGCCCAGGTCGCCCGCGGGCCGCTCCAGCAGGTCGGTGACGCGGGGGCTGGCGCGCACCCAGCGCTCCAGCCCCGCCGCCGCCGCGAACGCGAGGGGGTTGATGGTGATGGAGATCAGCGCGCCGGCCAGGATCAGGCTGGTCGCCTCCGGCGGGAGCAGCCCCAGGGTGCCGCCCAGCCCGGCCAGGATGAACGAGAACTCACCGATCTGCGCCAGGCCGGCCGTCACCCCCAGGGCCGTGCGGATGGGATACCGGAACGCCAGCACCACGGCGAGCGCCGCGATGGACTTGCCGACGACGATGATGGCCAGCGCCGCCAGCACCTGCAGGGGCCGGCGCACCAGCACCGACGGATCGAACAGCATGCCGACGGACACGAAGAAGAGGACTGCGAACGCGTCCTGGAAGGGAAGGGCGTCGGCGGAGGCCTGGTAGCTCAGGTCCGACTCGCTGATGACCACGCCGGCGAAGAACGCCCCCAGCGCGAATGAAACGCCGAACAGCCCCGCCGCGCCCACCGCCACACCCATCGCTACGGCCAGCACGCTGAGCGTGAAGAGCTCGCGCGAGCCGGTATGCGCCACGCGGCCCAGGAGCCAGGGAAGGGCCCGCCGACCCACGACGAACATCAGCGCAAGGAAGGCCATGACCTTGCCCAGGGTGATGGCCACGGCCGTGACGACGCTTCCGCCCCCCGCGGCCGCAGGCGTTCCGCCCAGCACCCCCGCGACCGCGGGCAGAAGCACCAGCGCCAGCACCATGGCCAGGTCCTGCACGATCAGCCAGCCGACGGCGATGCGCCCCTCGGCGGTATCCACCATCCCCTTCTGCTCCAGCACCCGCAGCAAAACCACCGTGCTCGCGACGGACAGCGACAGCCCGAACACCAGCCCCTGCCCCCACGGCCAGCCCCACGCGCGGGCCAGGAGCGCGCCCATGGCCGTGGCGGCGACCAGTTGTGCCAGGGCGCCCGGAACGGAGATCTTTCGCACCGCGAGCAGGTCGTCGAGCGAAAAGTGGAGCCCCACCCCGAACATCAGCAGGATCACGCCGATCTCGGCCAGTTGCGACGCTAGCGCGGCGTCGCCCACGAAGCCGGGGGTGAACGGCCCGACCGCCACCCCGGCCAGCAGATAGCCCACCAGCGGCGGAAGGCGCAGGTGGTGGGCGGCGAGGCCCATGACGAAGGCAAGTCCGAATCCGACGGCGACCAGGGCGATCAGCCCCGTTTCCTGGTGCATCGTGGCGCTTTTTCTGGTGAATGGCTCCATTGGACCTGCATTTTGCCCGTGCTGGGGCTGACTCCAGGACCGGTTGCTACTTAACTTCCATCCCGCGTTCGCGGCAAGCCGATCGGCGACATCGCTCGACCGTGGGCGGTTCACTCCACCAGCTATCCCCTCGTCCGTGCAGATGAACCCGGAGCCTGACCACATCGCGGACTCCGCATCGGCGGCCAGCGCCCAGGCCTCGCGCGAAGACGAGTGGCTGTGGGGATGGGATCCCACGCCGGGGATCGTCAGCGTCTGGGCGGAGCCGAACGGCCGGGCGATCGTCTGGCGCCGTCTTCCGGACACGGGCGCGCTGGTCCGCGAGGACGAGCGCTACCGGCCGTGGATCCTGCTCGACCGCCTGGACGACCTGCGCCACCTGGGCTCCTCCCTCGCGCCGGAAGGCACGCCTGACGCCCGCATCTGGTTCCGCGAGCTGGAGGGCCCGGGAACGCTGCGCTTCCTCGTCTCCGCCGAGGAGGGCAGGGCGCTCGCGCAGGCCGTGCTCCACGGCGCGTCGCGGCGGCTGGGGCGGCAGGTGGGGCACCTG
>NZ_DATBNB010000441.1 GCF_036554565.1 Longimicrobium sp.
GGCCGTGGCACCCTCGTCGGCAAAGATCTCGGCCGCGCCCACGGAAAGCGCCTGCTTGCCAAAATCGTCCGACCCGAGCGTTTCCACGACGGCCACCTTCGCGCCCTGCTCGGCCACGACCAGCGTGCGCCCGAAGGCCGCCGTGCCGCCCTCGCCGATCCAGCGGTAGACGCGGAAGGGCGCCTCGACCTGCACGTCGCGCGGAACGTACAGGAACGCGCCGCCCGTCCACAGCGACTCGTTCATCGCGGCGAACTTGCCGTCCTCGGGCGTAACGCCGGTGGCCAGGAAGCGCTGCACCAGCTCGGGGTGCTGCTGGATGGCGATCTCCAGCGAGGTGAAGATCACCCCCTGCGCCGCCAGCTCCTCGGGAAGCTCGCGCAGCACCACGGAGGCATCCACCTGCACCAGCGTGGCCGCGGATTCGCCCGCCTCGTCCATCAGCGAGGTCAGGCCGGGGGCGAACCCGCCGGCCTGGGCCGGGCCGCGCTCCTCGGCGAACGCAAAGGCATCGAGCTTCAGCGCCTTCTTGATGTCGGTGTAGCGCCAGTCTTCCAGGCGCGTGCTGGGCATGGGCGCGTCGGCGAACGCGCCGTGCGCACGCATGCGCGCGTCGAGCAGCCAGCCGGGCTCGCCCTTTCGCGCGGAAAGGATCTCCACCTGGTCGCGGGTGAAGATGCCGGTCTCGGGTGCCGCGGTCATCGTCTCCGTCATCATCCCACCGAACCTTCCATCTCCAGCTCGATCAGCCGGTTCAGCTCCACGGCGTACTCCAGCGGGAGCTCCTTGGCGATGGGCTCGATGAAGCCGCGCACCACCATCGTAGCCGCCTCGTCTTCGGAAAGACCGCGCGACATCAGGTAGAACAGCTGCTCGTCGCCGATCTTGCTGACCGTGGCCTCGTGGCCGATCTGCGCGTTCTGGTCTTCGATGTTGATGTACGGATAGGTGTCCGTACGTGCCTCTTCGTCCAGCAGGAGCGCGTCGCACTCCACGTTGCTGCGCGAGTGGTGCGCGCCGGGCTGCACGTGCAGCAGGCCGCGGTACGAACTCCGGCCGCTGCCGCGCGAGATGGACTTGGAGACGATGCGCGACGACGTGTGCGGCGCCGCGTGCACCACCTTGCCGCCCGCGTCCTGGTGCTGGCCGGGGCCGGCGTAGGCGATGGAAAGGATCTCGCCGCGCGCGCCCTCGCCCATCAGGTAGCAGCTGGGGTACTTCATGGTCAGCTTGCTGCCCAGGTTGCCGTCCACCCACTCCATCGTCCCGTGGCGGCCCACCTTGGCGCGCTGGGTGACCAGGTTGTAGACGTTGTGCGACCAGTTCTGGATGGTCGTGTAGCGGCAGCGGGCGTTGTCCTTGACGACGATCTCGATGACGCCCGAGTGGAACGAGTCCTGGCTGTACGACGGGGCCGTGCAGCCCTCGATGTACTGAACCTGGGCGCCTTCCTCGACGATGATCAGCGTGCGCTCGAACTGCCCCATCGCCTCGGCGTTGATGCGGAAGTACGCCTGCAGCGGCATGTCGAGCTTCACCCCCTTGGGGATGTACACGAACGACCCGCCCGACCACACCGCCGTGTTCACCGCGGCGAAGAAGTTGTCGCGGAACGGGACCACCGTGCCGAAGTACTCGCGCACCAGGTCTTCGTGCTCGCGCAGGCCGTCATCCATCCCCTTGAAGATGACGCCGGCGTCTTCCCACTCGGCCTTGAGCGAGTGGTACACGACCTCCGACTCGTACTGCGCGCCCACCCCGGCCAGGATGCGGCGCTCCTGGTCGGGAATGCCCAGCCGCTCGAAGGTGTTCTTGATGGTTTCGGGCACCTCGTCCCACGTCTTCCCCACCTTTTCGTTGGGGCGGATGTAGAAGAAGATGTCCTCGAAGTTGAGCCCCGACAGGTCGCCGCCCCACTCCGGCCACGGCCGGGCCTGGGCGTGCTTCAGCGCCTTGAGCCGGTTCTTGAGCATCCACTCCGGCTCGTTCTTCTGCGCGCTGACCATCCGGACGATCTCCTCGTCGAGCCCCTTGCGGCTCTTGAAGAGGTACTCGATGTCGTCCTTGAAGCCGAACTTGTATTCGTCGAGCCCGAGTGCGGCTACGTCTTCGTTGAATGGCATTGCTGCCTCCTCTGGTAGTTTTGTCGCGACCGTCAGCCTGGTGGAGGAGTGCGTTAGTGCGTGAGTGCGTTAGTGCGGAAACAGCCACTCACGCACTCACGCACTTCCGCACTCACGCACTTACTTCCTCACGAAGCCAGTCGTAGCCGCGCTCTTCCAGCTCCAGCGCCAGTTCGGGGCCACCCGTGCGGATGATCTGCCCGTCCACCATCACGTGCACCTTGTCGGGCGTGATGTAGTTGAGCATGCGCTGGTAGTGCGTGATCAGGAGCACCGACATCCCGGTGCGCTCCGACTTGATCTTGTTGATGCCCGCCGTGACGATCTTCAGCGCGTCGATGTCCAGGCCCGAGTCGGTTTCGTCCATCACGGCCAGGGCCGGCTCCAGCATGGCCAGCTGCAGGATCTCGTTGCGCTTCTTTTCGCCGCCGGAGAAGCCGTCGTTCACCGAGCGCTGGGCGAACACCGGGTCCATCTCCAACATTTCCATGCGGCCTTCCAGCTCTTCCTGGAAGTCGAAGATGTCTACCTCTTCGCCGCGCTTGGCGTTCAGCGCCGTGCGCATGAAGTTGGCGACCGACACGCCGGGGATTTCCACGGGGTACTGGAAGGCCAGGAAGATGCCGGCGCGGGCGCGCTCGTCGGGCTGCATGTCGAGCACGCTCTGCCCCTGGAACACGATGTCGCCGTCCGTCACCTCGTAGGCCGGGTGGCCCGAGATCACCTTGCTGAGGGTGCTCTTTCCGGAGCCGTTGGGGCCCATGATCGCATGGATCTCGCCCTCGTTCAGCTCCAGGTTCAGCCCCTTGAGGATCTCCGTGCCGTCTTCGGCGATCTCGGCGTGGAGGTTGGTGATCTTGAGCAGCGGTTCAGCCATCTATCGGTTCTCCTGGGCCCGCCGGCGCGCGCCGGCCGTCTCGGGTTCGTGTCCTCTTCGTACCTAGCAAGAATGATTCTTACTATCATCCATAACCTAGGTTCCGGGCGCTCCCCGGTCAAGGTTGCGCCCCTTGCGCGGCACCGGGGGGACGTGCCCAACTTCCGGGACGGACGCGCCTTCATCCGCCCCGGATTCCCCAGCCCGCGAGCACGCCGTTGACCGACGCAGAAATGCAATCGCCCCCGGGGCCGCGCACCGTGCTGGTGCTGGGCGGCGGGGGGATGAAGGGCACCGCGCACGTGGGCGTGTGGAAGGCGCTGGATGAGGCGGGCATCGTTCCCGACGCCATCATCGGCACCAGCATCGGCGCGCTGATCGGTGCGTCCATCGCGGGTGGCATGGGGTGGCGCGACCTGGGGGAGCTGGCGCGCAGCCTGACGCGCGAGGACATCGTCTCCATCAACCGGCGGGCGGTGTGGATGGGCGGCGTGCGCGAGGAGGCCGTATTCGACGGCGGGCACTTCCGGCGCTACCTGTCGGCGAACCTGCCGCTGAAGTCGTTCGCGGACGCGACGATTCCGCTGCGGATCAACGCGGTGTCGCTGATGGGGTGCGGCGAGGTGTGGTTCGGCACGGGCGTGCGGGAGGACGTGGACCCGGTGGATGCCGTGTACGCGTCGTGCGCCATTCCCATCTACTTTCCGCCGCTGCGGCTGGACGGGGACGTGCTGGTGGACGGGGGGATTCTGAACGTCCTCCCGGTGAAGCAGGCGTTCGAGTGGGGGGCGGAGCGGGTGATCGCGGTAGACGTGGGCTCGGAGATTTTGCCGCCCGCGGCCGGCTACTTCGACCGCGGGATGATCGCCATCCACGATCGCATCCTCACGATGAACATCGCCGCGCAGCGTGCGCGCGCGCTCGAGGAGTGGAAGGGGCTGCCCGTGACGCACGTCAGGCCGCGCATCGGGCACCTGGGCTCGTGGGACTTCCACCGCACGCAGTACTTCCTGGAAGAGGGCTACCGCGCCATGAAGGAAGCCCTGGCGCATTTCCCCGCGTAGGAAACTGCGGTTTCACGCGGAGGCGCGGAGGTCGCGGAGAACTGCGGAGCGGTCCCGCCGTTCCTAACGCCAGCGGACTGCGGCGGCACGCGCCTAGTGTGTTGACTCAGGAATAACGTGCGATTTAGTCATGGGGAGCTTATATTCTCCCGCATGGCAAATCGCATCCGAAAAGTGGAGCTCACCGACAGTGAGCGAGGCGTTCTGGAAGAGCGGTCGCGCTCGCAGACGCTACCGCAGCGGGAAGTCGAGCGCGCTCGCATCGTGTTGATGTCTGCGGCAGGCAAGACCAACGCCGAGATCCAGTCTGCGCTGAGCGTATCCCGCACCAAGGTGCAGCGCTGGCTGGACCGGTACGAGGAGAGCGGCAGCGTC
>NZ_DATBNB010000442.1 GCF_036554565.1 Longimicrobium sp.
GGAACGGACGCGAGACGTTATCATCCATGCTTACCCTGATCCTCCGAAGTCCAATGCCGATCCGCTCTTCCACCCTCCGCGCGTTCCGTAGCGCGCCGGCCATGCTCGCCGCGATGCTGCTGTGCGCGCTGGTGCCGGACGCGGCGCGGGCGCAGGACCACGCGCATCATCAAGGTCAGGCCGCGCAGGCGCGCGGCCATCACCCGGCCCCGCGTGAGGGCATCTCGGGGCAGGGCGTGCTCTCGGCGGAGGTCGTGCCCAGCAGCGCGCGCGACGCGTACACGATCGCGGCGCGGATACCGTCCATCCTCGATGCGCTGTACTGCCACTGCGACTGTCACGATCGCGACGAACTGCGTTCGCTGCTGGAGTGCTTTGAGAACCGGATGGCCACCACCTGCGGCATCTGCCAGAACGAGGCGCGCATGGCCGGCGAGATGCACGCCGACGGCAAGTCGCTAGAGGAAATCCGCAAAGCCATCGACGACCGCTACGGCGACTGACCGCCGCCTCGTCGCCCCGTTGCGAGCCCCGCGAAATCCATTCGCGGGGCTCGCTTGCTTCCGGCCGGAGGGTGTTGTATCTTTCCAGCCGGATGAACGGATAGATGAGTGTCTCCGCCCCCGCGATCTTCGATCGCATGTCGGCCCTGGCCGATGCCACACGCAGCCGGCTGCTGCTGGTGCTGGAGCGGCACGAGCTGACGGTGGGCGAGCTGTGCCAGGTGCTTCAGCTTCCGCAGAGCACCGTCAGCCGGCACCTGAAGCTGCTGGGCGACGAGGGATGGGTGAGCGCGCGCGCCGAGGGCACCAGCCGCCGATACCGGATGCCCGCCGACCGGCTGGATGCCGACGCCCGCCAGCTCTGGCAGATCGTCCGCCGCGAGGTGGCCGAGCTGGCCGGGGCAGCGCAAGACGCGGAACGGCTGCGGAGCGTCCTGGCCCAGCGCAGCACCCGGTCGCGCGAGTTCTTCTCCTCCGCCGCGGGCGAGTGGGACCGGCTGCGGGCGGACCTGTTCGGCCGGCGCGCGGACCTGCTGGGGCTGCTGGGCCTGGTGGACGAGGCGTGGACGGTGGGCGATCTGGGATGCGGAACGGGGCAGATGGCGGCCTCCCTCGCCCCGTTCGTCGCCCGGGTGATCGCGGTCGACGGCTCGCCGGCCATGCTGGAGGCCGCCCGCGCGCGCCTGGCCGGGACCGCCAACGTGGAGGTGCGCGAGGGCGAGCTGGAATCGCTGCCCATCGAGCCCGGCACGCTGGACGCGGCGGTGGCGTTCCTGGTGCTGCACTACGTCGCGGAGCCCGCGGACGCCCTGGCCCAGGCCGCCCGCGCGCTGAAGCCCGGTGGCCGGCTGCTGGTGGTAGACATGATGCCGCACGACCGCGAGGAGTACCGCCAGGCGATGGGGCACGTGTGGCAGGGCTTCGAGTTGGAGCGGCTGGGCGGATGGATGGCGGACACGGGGCTTACGGCCTTTCGCTACGTCCCCCTGCCGCCGGACCCGGCCGCCAAGGGCCCCACGCTCTTCGCCGCGAGCGCACGACGGAGTGCGTGAGTGCGGAAGTGCGAAAGTGCGAAAGTGCGAAAGTGCGAAAGGCAAGGACGCGCCGCACAGGCCGAACGCACACGAAAGCAGGCAGTCCACGAAGGTGGACATCGTGTAGTTGTTGCAGCGAATTCATTCGCCCGTGCAGGGCCGGAGGCAGCCCCCCAGCCTCGGAACCCGAGCCGCAGCCGCCGCTGATCCGAGTCCCGGAGTCTGGAGTCGCTGCCGCGCCCCGGCCATGAAGTGATTCAGGCAAGATCCTTCGGCCCGCGAGGGCTGGTGTGCGGGCCGGTGCGGTGCGCCTGGGCCTCAGGATGACAGGCTGCCCGCGAGGAGTCGGTGTGTTGTGCGCCTGGGCCTCAGGATGACAGGCTGCCCGCGAGGAGTCGGTGTGTTGTGGGCCTGGGCCTCAGGATGACAGGCTGCCCGCGAGGAGTCGGTGTGTTGTGGACCTGGGCCTCAGGATGACAGAGTGCCCGCGAGGAACCGGTGTGAGGTGCGCCTGGGCCTCAGGATGACAGGGCCCCGGTGTGGTCGAGTGGTAAAGCGTGAACGATAGCCGATCCGGCTATTCCCTATTCCTTACTCCCTGGAGCGTACGTGAGCGCAGTCGCCGAACTTACCAGCAACCCCTTCACCGCCGCCCGCGAAATGGGCCGCGAGCCCTTCAAGGTGGCCGACATCTCCCTGGCCGACTTCGGCCGCAAGGAGATCCGCCTGGCCGAGCACGAGATGCCCGGCCTCATGGCCCTGCGCGCCGAGTACCGCGGCAAGAACCCGCTCGCCGGCGCCAAGATCATGGGCTCGCTGCACATGACCGTGCAGACCGCCGTCCTCATCGAGACGCTGGTGGAGCTGGGCGCCGACGTGCGCTGGGTGTCGTGCAACATCTTCAGCACGCAGGACCATGCCGCCGCCGCCGTGGTCGTGGGCAAGAACGGCACGGAGACGGATCCGCAGGGCGTGCCGGTGTACGCCTGGAAGGGCGAGACGCTCGAGGAGTACTGGTGGTGCACCGAGCAGGCGCTGATCTGGCCGGACGGCAGTGGCCCCAACCTGCTGCTCGATGACGGCGGCGACGCCACGCTGCTCGTGCACAAGGGCGTGGAGTACGAGGCGGCCGGCGCCGTCCCGGGCTTCGACCCCGAGAACGACTCCGAGGAGTGGGGGGTGATCCTGGAGGTGCTGCGCCGCAACCTGTCGGAAGACCCCACGCTGTGGACGCGCGTGGCCGCCGACCTGCGCGGCGTGAGCGAGGAGACCACCACCGGCGTGCACCGGCTGTACGAGAT
>NZ_DATBNB010000443.1 GCF_036554565.1 Longimicrobium sp.
GCACGCGCCTCCTCCACCGGTGCGCCTGTGAACACCGCGCTCACCATCAGCCCGCCCATCGCCTCGGTCAGCCCCGCGCTGCACCCGGCTTGGTAGCGGGCGGATGCGGGCACCGCCGCCTGGGCGGAGAACGCGCGCACCTCGTCCATCGCGTTCACCTGGCCGGAGCGGATGCGCTCGACCCGCGCCTCCGCCGCTTCCGGCGAGGCGACGCTCCGGATCACGTCGATCTCGGCGCTCAGCTGACTCGTGCCGCGGCGCATGTCGGCTGCCTGCGCGCTCAGCAGGGGAAGTATCCAGGCGAGGTCCGCATCCACGAACGGCGCGGTGAGCGCCGCACGACGCGCCAGGCGCACGGGCAGGCTATCGGCCGAGGGAGCGTGTGATGCGGATGCCGGGCGGGCCGGCGTCGCCGTAGCGGACGGCGCAGCGGAGGGCGCAACGGAGGGCGCGGCTTGAGCGGGAGCATCGGCGGACGGGGACGAACCCGCCCGGCGGATGCGATTCTCCACCGCGTTCGCGGCCCGCTCGACCGCGCGGTCGGCCGCGTGCTCCACCTGCTGGCGGACGCGGGCACGGACGTGGGCCAGCAACTGGGCCTGGGCGGGGGCCGCGTCGGTCCCGAGCGCGGCGGCGGCCGCCGCGCCGATGAAAAGATGCCTGATGTGCATGGGAATCTCGCCTCTATGGATGGCCGTCCGCCCCGGGAGCAGGGCGGACGGCGGATTGGTGGAGTCGCGCGGGCGACCGTCGCCCGCGCCCCGAATCGTCTACAGCCGCACCAGCTCCACGCGGCGGTTCTGCTGGCGCCCCTCGGGCGTGGTGTTGGGCGCGGCCGGCTTCGTCTCGCCCAGGCCTTGGCTTTCCAGGCGCGCCGCGTCGATGCCGAAGCGCTCCACCAGGTACTGCCGCACCGCGGCGGCGCGGCGGGTGGAAAGCGACAGGTTGGCTGCGTCGCCGCCCACGTCGTCAGTGTGCCCCTCCACCATCAGGCGCAGGTCGGCGTGGCCGCGCAGCATGTCCCCGATGCGCTGCAGCACGGGTGCGCTCTCCGGGCGAATGCGGTCGCTGCCCGTGTCGAACAGGATGCCCTGCACCGCCACGCGCCCCTCCGCCGACAGCGCGTCGTACAGGTCGCGCCCGCCGGCCGCCACGCGGATGCTGGCGATGTACGCGCCCTCGTTGCCCGCCACCCCGCTCCCGGGGATGTTCACCACGATCTGCCGCCCGCGTCCCACGTCGAAGTTGGGCGCGTTGGCCACCCGCGTACCCAGCACGTACATCTTGGTGTAGCGCCCGTCGCCCATCAGCCGAACGAAGAAGGGCACGTTGGGCTGGTAGCCTTGGAACCCGGCCTGGGTGGAGCGGCTGTCCTGCGTGTTCAGCCCCGCCACCGTGCGGAAGTTGGTGCCCACGTGAAAGGTGGCGCGCGCCTTTCCATCTCGGTCGTAGCCGTGCTCGCCCTCGGCCAGGTAGATCTCGGCCAGGCTGGCCTCGGCGGCCATGTACTCGATCTCCAGCGTGAACCGGTCGGGGAGCGCCTCGGTCAGCGGGATGGCGAACTTCAGGTCCTCGGCGGCGCGCAGGTAGCGGCGGCCACCCACCTCGGCCACTTCGCCGTTGCCTTCCAGCAGCTCCAGCCGGCGGGGAAAGTCGCCCACGTTGTCGCGGGTGAAATCTTCGGCGAAGAGCACCCGCTCGCCCGGCACGAAGTCGAAGTTCACGAACGCCACGGGGGCACCCGGCGCGGCCGGCGCATCCGCCTCGGCGCCTTCTGGCTGGGCCTGCGCGGGCGCGGCCTGCTCGCCTCCGGTGACCGCCCCGCGCACCTGGTCTGCACCCTGCCGCACGCGGTCGCGAAGGCGCCCGAGTTGCGCGTGGGCCTGGTCTACGGGGAGCACGGCCCCGAGCGCTGCAAGGGCGAAGATGGCCGCCCGAAACCGATGATTCATGGGTTTCTCCTGGATGGATGTGGTTCCGGTCCTGTGAGCTTGCGGCGCGCGCGAATCCGTCGGCGCCGGGCTGCCACAATGCTACCAGATGCCAGGCGTACCAGCGTGAGCAGTTCTGCTCATCTTCACGGCCGCGCGGAACGAGCACGCGACGCTTCCCCCCTTTGATGAAGATACGAGTGGAGCCGAAGGTAGCGCGGGTGGAGGTGCGTCGGGCCGGATAGGACGAGGGCGCGGAGATCAGCAGATCTCCGCGCCCTCCGTGTTATTGATCACCACCGTCAGCCGCAGCGATAGCGGCGGACGTGTGACGGAGTAGCAGCCAATGCATCCATCACCGCTGCCGCGCCCTACCTTGTACGTGTCCGCGACTGGATCCTTCGGCCCGCGCAGGGTGTGCTGCGGGTAAATGCGGCGCGCCTGGGCCTCAGGATGACAGGCCCTGTTGCTGCTCCGGTGCTGGATGCCACCCACCCAAGCGTGGTGTGTACACCCTCACCCGCTTGCGGGAGAGGGTCGCACGCGTGT
>NZ_DATBNB010000444.1 GCF_036554565.1 Longimicrobium sp.
TATCCTACGTGACGGCATTCACGAACTTCGGATCACCTCGACGCGGGTGAACTACCGCGTGCTCTACTTCTTCCACGGCTCGACCGCGGTCATTTCGCACGGGTGCACCAAGGAACGCACCGTGCCACCTCGCGAGATCAGGCGGGCAGCCGAGCACAAGCGTCGATTCGCGACTGCACCTGAGGGGCACACGTACCGGGAGGAGCACTGACGATGGACGATGTAGCTCAGCAAGGCGCGAGCGGCGTGCTGTGGCGCCGCTACATCAAGGACGATCCCGCTCGCGCGCGCGCCGTTGAGCGGGAACGCATCAATGCCGAGATCGCGCAGTTGATCTACGACCGGCGGACCGCGGCGGGGCTGACTCAGAAGCAGTTGGCGGACCTCATCGGAACCCGCCAGTCGGTCATCAGCCGGCTGGAGGACGCGGATTACGAAGGGCACTCGCTCAGCATGCTGCAGCGGATTGCCACCGCGCTCGACCAGCGGCTACACGTCAGCATGACACCGGTTGACCACACGGCGGCAGCTTGATGGAGGTCGGGCGGGGCTTCGGGCCGCATGCCCCTCGGGAGGCTTCCCGCCGGTGTTGCGGAGGATTCATCCGCTCCTGTAGACGTACGCAAAAGGCCGGGAAGCCCCCAGGCTCCCCGGCCGCATCGAACTCGGCAACGCGGATCTACGATGTGAACGTCCGGTCGCAATCGGTCACCCTCCAGTGGCCGGCCGACTCCTTGACGTTGCACCGCCAGCCGGCGCCGTGCAGCGGCCCAGCCATGTAGTTCAGCTCCACCGCCCAACCGTCATCGAACCGCGGGCTCCTGTGGATGCTGCTGATCCAGAACCTCCACGCGGGGCGCCCGTCCGGGGTTTTCGCGTAATCCCCAGCAAACTCGCACGGCTGGGGCGCCCTGTGCGGAATCCGCTCGTTCAGCGCCGCGAGCACCTCCGTGGCCACGGCTCGCGTACCAATCTCGATGCAGTAGGCGATCGGCGGCTGCTCGCGGTCGCCATCTGCGCCGGAGATCTCGAAGAGGTGCTCGAAGGCGGCCACCCACGCGGCGATCGGCGCCTCCTCCAATGCTGACGCGGTCCCTGGACGTACCCCGGCATCCGCGGTCGCAGGCGGTGCAGCGGGCGGTGGAGCCCCGCCCGGACTCGCGCATCCGGCGGCCAACGCCACGACGGCGGCGAGGGTCCACTTCGTCATCGTCGCGCCCCGCTCATAGCCGCTCGACCACGCCTTCGACCAGCGCCGTCAGGTTCGGCTCGGCGGCGCCGGCGACGGCGATGATCTTCCGGATGTCGGCCACTTCCAGCGCATCGGGCAGGCACTGGTCGGTAATGATGGATACTCCCATCACCCGCATGCCGCCGTGGATGGCCACGATCACCTCCGGCACCGTCGACATCCCGACCACGTCGGCACCCATCATCCGCAGCATGCGGTACTCGGCGCGCGTTTCCAGGTTGGGCCCGGCGACGGCGACGTAAACGCCGCGCCGCAGCGTGATCCCCCGCTCCAGCGCCACCTCCACCGCGATCCGCCGCAGATCGGCGTCGTACACGGCTGACATGTCGGGGAAGCGCGGCCCCAGCTCGTCCAGGTTGGGTCCGATCAGTGGGTTGTCGCCCAGCAGGTTGATGTGGTCCGCGATCAGCACCAGGTCGCCGGGTCCCCAGAACGGGTTCATGCCGCCGCACGCGTTGGAGACGACGAGGGTGTCCGCGCCCAACGCCCGCATCACCCGCACGGGAAAGGTCACCTGCTGGAGGGTGTAGCCCTCGTAGCGATGGAAGCGGCCCTGCATCGCCACGACCGGCTTGCCGCCCAGCCGCCCCAGCAGCAGCCGCCCGGTGTGCGTCTCGACGGTGGACAGCGGAAAGTGCGGGATTTCGGCGTACGGGATCTCCGTCTCTACCTCGATGCGTTCCGCCAGCCCGCCCAGCCCGGTACCCAGGATGATGGCGACGCGCGGCTCCAGCGTGCTCCGGCCGCGGATTTCCCCAACGGCCGCCGCGATCTGCTCTCTCACGTCCACGCGTCAGTTCCCCTGCGCCTCGGGATCCTCGTCCCCCCGTCCGACGGCGGAGGTGCGCTCCTCCTCCTGCTCAATCTCTGTCAGCTGCCGCTCCACGAGGGCGCGGAAGAGGCGGAGGAACCGCACGCGCTGCCCCTGCAGCCGGCGCAGGGTCTCCGCGGCCATCGTGGCCTGGCGGCGCGCCTCGCCCACGATGCGGTCGGCCTCGGCGCGGGCCTCGCGCAGGACCAGGTCGGCCTCGCGGGCGGCCTGCTCGCGCATCTCCTCGCGAAGCTGCTGGGCAGAGACCAGGGCCTCGTTCATGGCGCGCTCGCGGTCGCGGTAGGCGGCGATGGACTCCGCCATCCCCTCCACCCGAACGCTGAGGCTGGAGTTCTCGCGCACCAGCTCCTCGAAGCGCTGCGCGACGGTGTCCAGGTAGTCGTCCACCGACGCGGCGTCGTACCCGCGGACGACCTTCCGGAAGTCGCCCTTCTTCTTTCGTACGTCCAGCGGCGTGAGATCGATCATCGCCCGCGCTCTCCAAAGAGGGTCGAGCCCACGCGGACGAGGGTGCTTCCCTCTTCCACCGCGATCTCGTAGTCGTTGCTCATGCCCATCGAAAGCTGGCTTCCATTGAAGGCGGGTACCTGCCGCGCGGTATCTTCGCACAGCCGCCGCGCCGCCGCGAAGGTGCGCCGGATGACGGCCTGGTCGTCGGTGAACGGCGCCATGGTCATCATCCCGAGCAGCCGCAGGCCCGGCAGCTCCGCCATCCAACCGATGGCATCCACCGCCTCGTCGGCCGCCAGCCCGAACTTGCTCTCCTCGCCGGAGGTGTTCACCTGGACGAGCGCATCCACCGTCGTCCCCGCGCGCTCCGCCTCTTTCGACAGCGCTTCGGCCAGGCGCAGCGAATCCAGCGAGTGCACCAGGTCCGCGAGTTCCACCGCCTTGCCGGCCTTGTTGCGCTGAAGATGGCCGATCAGGTGCCAGCGCACGGCTTTGCGACCCACGGCGGCCACCTTGTCCTCCATCTCCTGCACGCGGTTCTCGCCCACGTCCGCCAGGCCGGCGGCGATGGCGGCCTGCACGATCTCCGGCGGATGCGTCTTGGTGACGGCCACGAGCGTCACGTCGCCGGTGCGCCCGGCGCGCTGCATCGCCCGCTCGATCCCCTCCCGAACCTCCGCAACCCGCGCGGCCAGCATCTCGGCGTTCATGCGGACGATTGTATGTCGTTGCGGGGGCGGGAGCAAGCTGAAGCGAGCGAGGGAGTTCTTCCATGCGGCCCGTTCCGCTTACCTGGATTTCCACCGCTGTCGCGGTCGCCACTGCCTGCTCCGCTACGTGCCCTTCAGGTGCGAAGGATAGACCTCGTGCTCCGGGTCCCACCAGAGGATTCGAAGGATGCCGCCGTCGCGGATGCCCCAGATCCGTCGTCGTCCAGTGACGCGCAACGAGAACAGCGCGTCGGCGTCGTCCTGGCGGATCTCGGCCAGTCTATCGCGTGCCTGCTTGCAAAACCCCTTGTCGCCCGTTTCGATGAAGTGGCTTCCAGTCCTGGACTCGATATCGTGCCAAGACATGGTTTCCAGATTCTTGAGCCTTTCCAATACGTCGCGCAGCACACCGCCGTCCATTCTGGACCAACACCACGGCCCATCGAGGTCTACGATCCGAAACGCCCAGAGCGGCAATTCACCCCCGTAGTCTGGGGCAGTGCCGCGCGGGCGCTTCTCATTCCCCTTCGCAAACGACGACCGGGGCGACCTATCGTCGCCCCGGTCGTCGTATTTCGACGTGGGTTTCTTACCCTTCTGTGCCATCGTCCTCGGTTTCCTGCAAGCTGCTGTAGTACTCGGACATGGAAGCCGGCGTGATCTCCCGGTTTCCGCGCTCTCCGTCGGGAAGCCCTTCCCGCGCCAATCGCCAGGGGTCCTCTCGATGAGTCATGTCGCTAAGGGTTTGAGCGTTGCGCCAGCCGTAGTATTCCACCACCGCGTCAACGGTCGCCCGCTCTTCGTCGTTCAGGGCGCCAGGGTCGCCACGAGGCCACTCTCGGATTTCGAATTGTCCCCGGTGAAGCTGGTACAGGTCAGGGACAACGGGGCCGTTCGCCCACGCCTCGATGCGTTCGTCGAAGAGTTTGCGATCATCCCAAACGGTAGACCAAGCCTGCGAGTAGTACACCAGCTTCTGAAGCTTCATCGCGGAGAGCGGGCGTCGCTTGGTAAGAATGTAAGCCGCGACGTCATGAGCGGTCGCCATAGCCCTCGCCTCCCCCCTCAGGGTTCCCAAAACCGAACGTTTTCCGAACGCAAATCTAATCTCGCGTGCAGCAAGGGTCAACCCGGATGCGGACGAACGCACGGCGCCAAGAATGGCCTGCCTCCTCTCGAGATGCCCGGAGCACGTACTTACTGCCCCATCAGCCGGTGCAACAGGTCCGCCAGTTCGCCCGGGGCGGTGGTGTGGGGATTGTGGCCGGCCGGCATCTGCAGCACGGTCCAGCCGCGTGCGCGGGCGCGGTCCGCGTACATCGAGAATGAGTCCGTCTGCTTGCCGGGCTCCATCGTCAGAATGTACGTGGCGCGGAGGCCGCGGCCGGGTGGATGGGCGAGCAGCAGCGGATCGGCGAAGCTGCGGTACGGATGGGGAACGTCCCATGGCGGGTCGCGCGCCGGCTCCAGCCAGGGCGGCACGATCATCCCGAAGCGAGTCCAGCTCGCTAGCGTAGAGTCGCGCAGGGGTGCGTTGAGGCTCAGCACGCTCTCGCCGTGCTCCGGCAGGTACGCGTCCAGGTACACCAGGTAGCTGATGCGATCCGGCATCTGGTCCGCCACGCCGGTGATCACCATCCCGCCGTAGCTGTGGCCGACGAGGATGACGCCGCGCAGGTCCTCGTAGACCAGCGTGTTGACGACGTCGCGCACGTGCGTGCCCAGCCCCACCTCGGGCGAGCCCAGGTGCACGCGCTCGCCCAGCCCCGTGAGCGTCGGCCGATAGACGGTGTGGCCGCGCGCCGTCAGCAGCGAATCCACACGCTTCCACGCCCATCCCCCGCCCCACGCGCCGTGCACGATGACGAACGTCTTTCCCGCGGATGTGTCGGGCGTGGCCTGCGCTGCGGCGCGCGTCCCAAGCGTGCCGAGGAGCACGAGCGCCGCCAGGAGCAGCAGGCAGGTGCGTGGGAGAGAAGTCATGCGGACGTCCGGCGCGCGAGGCGGGATCAGTCGCCGGTGAGGACGCCGCGCCGCTCCACGCCGCCGGGCGCGCCTTCGTTCAGCATCTTCTCCAACTGGTCGGGCGTCAGGTGGCGATGAAGGCGGCCGCCGTGGGCCAGGGAGATCGCGCCCGTCTCTTCGGACACCACCACGACCATCGCGTCCGTCTCTTCGGAAAGGCCCAGGGCGGCGCGGTGGCGCGTCCCCAACGTGCGATCGTCCAGCACGGACTGGGTGAGCGGCAGGATGACGCCCGCCGCCACGATCTGGTCCCCGCGAATGACCGCCGCGCCGTCGTGGAGGAGCGAGTAGGGCGTGAAGATGTTCAGCAGGAGCGCGTCGGAAACGCGGGCCTGCAGGGCGGTGCCCGACTCCAGGTACTCGCCCAGTCCCACCTCGCGCTCCACGGCGATGATGGCGCCCACCTTGCCGCGCGACATCTCTTCCACCGCCTGCGACACCTCTTCCGCCACCTGCATCTGCTCCAGCCGCGAGAACACGCGCAGGAGCCGGTTCTGCCCCAACTGGGCGAGGGCGCTGCGGAGTTCGGGCTGAAAGACGATGAGCGCGGCGATCACGCCGAACTCGAAGACGCGCTCCAGCAGGTACTCCAGCAGCGACAGGTTCAGCACCCGCGCGGCGCCGTAGGTGGCCACGACGGCGAAGATGCCCATGAGCATCTGGATGGCCCTCGTCCCCGCCAGCACCCGCAGCACGCGGTAGACGACGACGGCGACCACCAGGATCTCGAGGAGGTCCTTCCAGTCCGGCGCCAGGAAGCCGAAACGCTCCACCAGGACGTTCACGGGCCCTCCGCCGAAAGCCGCAGCACCGCGTGCGCCACGTCCAGCGCGTGGCGGGTGGAGCGTACGTCGTGCACGCGGAAGATGCGCGCGCCCCGCGCCAGCCCGGCCACACACGCGCCGACGCTCCCCGGGTCGCGCGCGTCCGCCGGAACGCCGCCGAGGAGCGCGCCGATGAACGACTTGCGCGATGCGCCGAGCAGAACGGGGCGGCCCAGCCGCCGCTCCAGACGCGCCAACCCGGCGATCAGCTCCAGGTTCTGCTCCGCGGTCTTGGCGAACCCGATCCCCGGGTCCACCACGATCCGCTCGCGCGCGATCCCGGCCCGGTCCGCACGCTCCAGCGCCTGCCCCAACTCCGCCGCCACGTCGTCCACCACGTCGCCGTAGTCCGTCATCCGCTGCATGGTTTCGGGCGTGCCGCGCATGTGCATCAGCACCAGCCCGGCGCCGGAGGGAGCGAGGACGCCGGCCATCCGCGCATCGCCCAGCCCCGACACGTCGTTGATGATGTGCGCGCCGCACTCCAGCGCCTCCCGCGCCACCTCAGCCTTGCGCGTATCCACGGAGACGGGGATGGCGAGCGCGTCCTTGATGGCCCGCAGCACAGGCACGACGCGCGCCGCCTCTTCGTCCGCGGAGACGGCGGGGGCACCGGGCCGGGTAGACTCGCCGCCGACGTCGAGCAGGTCCGCGCCGTCCTCCGCCATCCGCCGCGCCTGCTCCACCGCGCGGGCAGGATTCAGGAACCGTCCGCCGTCGCTGAAGCTGTCCGGAGTGACGTTCAGAATGCCCATCACCAGCGGCCGGTCCAGCGAAAGCACCCGCCCGCGGATCGCCCACACGTCATGGGAGACGGTCGGCAAACGCGGCAGATCGAGACGTGCGCTGGAGATACCCATGGGGCCGAAAGTATCGAACGCAAAACCGCCAAGGCAAGCGCGCGGCACATTAGAAGGCCGGACCTTCGTGGCGTGGGCGTCATCCTTGGATGCCGAGGCCGCGACCTGGCACGGGCGAATGAATTTGCTGCAACAAACACACGATGTCCGCCTGCGCGGACTGCACGCATTCATGTGGCTCGAGCGGTCGGGCGCGCCCAGGCTCCGGTGCAAGCCCAACTGCGCCCGAGGGGCAGGCGAAGCCCCGACCGGCGGCGCGACAGCGCATCCCGGAGCGTCAACCACACCCGCACCGCACCCGCCAACGCGCAAATGTCATCCCGATGGAGCGGCCCCGGCGAACCCTGACGATTGTACCACAGATCGCAGCGACTGAGGGATCCGCCACACAACCGTCGAAGCGCACGCGAGCGTCAGCGTGCACCGCGGCCCGGCACGGGCGAATGACTTGGCTGCAACAAACACCTGATGTCCGCCTGCGCGAACTGCACGCTTTCGTGTGGCTCAGGCGGTCGGGCGCCCAGGCGCTGGTGCAAGCTCGGCCTGCCCTGGCGTGCTGGTGAAGCCCCGGTGCGGTGCTCGGGTTCCGGCGCGGGCGGGGCTCGCGGCAGTTCGACGAGCGCCGGCGCATTCCTCGGCTGCCCTCTCCCCCTCTCCCGCAAGCGGGAGAGGGGGAGAACTGCACCATCACCCGGGCGCGCCACGCACTCGAATTCACTCCGCGGCAGGCCAGTCTGCGAAGGCAGACTTCGTGTGGGCGTTGCCGCGAATTCATTCGCCCCAGCAGGCCTGGGCCTCACCGAATCCTCCGCACCGGCGCACCAGGCCGGGTGTGTGGCGGATCCCTCAGTCGCTGCCATCGATGGTGTGCGGGATGATCTTTCTTGGCCGCTCCATCGGGATGACATCGGCTGCGCCGCTGCGTCCGGGCCGTGACGCAAAACATCCCGGGCTCCGCATGGGGAGCCCGGGATGTTCTCGGCCACCGTAGTGACCATCGTTACCGTCGTTACGCGAGCCTCGGCTTCAATCCCTCGATGCCGCCGGCGGGCTTGGGCCGGTCCGGCGCGGGGGCCGGAAGGCCGGCGAGGTCGGGCGGGCCCGGCTCGTCCAGCGGCTTCAGCGGCGGCAGCTCCTTGCCCGCGGCCAGCAGCAGCACGTCGTCACGCGTCAGCGTTTCGCGCTCCAGCAGCTGGTTGGCCACGGCGTGCAGCAGGTCGATGTTCTCGCGCAGCGTGTCGCGCGCGCGGCCCAGCGCCTCGTTCAGCACGCGGCCGACCTCCGCATCCACCAGCTCCGACATCTTTTCCGACACCTCGCGCCGCTGCCCAATGTCGCGCCCCAGGAAGACCTCGTGCTCGCCCTCGGCGATGGCAACGGGGCCCACGGCGTCGCTCAGCCCCCACTGCGTCACGTATCGCCGGGCGATGCGGGTGGCCTGCTGGATGTCGCCGGAGGCGCCGGTGGTCACCCGGTCGCGCCCGAACACCAGCTCCTCGGCCGCGCGCCCGCCGTATGTCATCACCAGCTTGGCCTCCAGCTGCTGGCGGGTAACGGACACGCGGTCGTCCTCGGGCAGAGTGAACGCCAGCCCCAGCGCCCGCCCGCGGGGGATGATCGTCACCTTGTGCAGCGGGTCGTTCCCCGGGATGGTGACCGTGCAGACGGCGTGGCCGGCCTCGTGGTACGCCGTCAGCCGGCGCTCCTCGTCCTTCATGACGAACGAGCGGCGCTCGGCGCCCAGCATCACCTTGTCCTTGGCCTCCTCGAAGTCGCCCATGTACACCTTGTCGCGCCCGCGGCGGGCGGCGAGCAGGGCGGCCTCGTTCACCAGGTTCGCCAGGTCGGCGCCGGCCATTCCCGGCGTGCCGCGCGCCAGCACGTTCACGTCCACGTCGGGGGCGGTGGGCACCTTCTTCATGTGCACCTTCAGGATGCCCTCGCGGCCGCGCAGGTCCGGCAGGTCCACCACGATCTGGCGGTCGAAGCGGCCAGGGCGCAGCAGCGCCGGGTCCAGCACGTCGGGGCGGTTGGTGGCGGCCACCAGGATCACCCCGTCGTTGCCCTCGAACCCGTCCATCTCCACCAGCAGCTGGTTCAGCGTCTGCTCGCGCTCGTCGTGCCCGCCGCCCAGCCCCGCGCCGCGGTGGCGGCCCACCGCGTCGATCTCGTCGATGAAGATGATGCAGGGCGCGTGGCTCTTGCCCTGCTCAAAGAGGTCTCGCACGCGGCTGGCGCCCACGCCCACGAACATCTCCACGAAGTCCGAGCCCGACATGCTGAAGAAGGGCCGCCCGGCCTCACCCGCCACGGCGCGCGCAAGCAGCGTCTTGCCGGTGCCGGGAGGGCCCACGAGCAGCGCG
>NZ_DATBNB010000445.1 GCF_036554565.1 Longimicrobium sp.
CTGACGATGGCGGGTTCGGTTCCGTTCGCGGAGGCCGCTTCGTACTCCACCGCCTACAGCGTCACCGACCTGGAGCGCCGGGGGGGACGGACCGCCGTCACCCACCGCGCCATCCAGGTGCCCTGGGCGGACCAGGTGGCCCCCGACACGCAGGTGGCGCGCATCGTCGCCGCGTGGGAGGCGCGGGTGAAGCCGGTGACGGAGCGCACCGTCGCCACCTCCGCCGTCGCGTTCGCGGGGCGCGGCCGCGGCGAGTATCCGCTGGGCAACCTGCTGGCCGACGCGCACCGGGTGCAGACGGGGGCCGACGCCAGCCTGGTGAACAACGGGGCCATCCGCCGCGATCTTCCCGCCGGCCCCATCAGCTGGGGGACGGCGTTCGAGCTGCAGCCCTTTCAGAACGCCCTGGTCACCCTGCGCGTATCGGGGGCGCAGCTGAAGTCCGCGCTGGAGAACGCCGTCCTCGGCGCGGCGCCTGATGCGCACATCTCGGGGATGACGGTGACGTGGGACCCCGCCGCGCCCGCCGGCCGCCGCGTTCGCGAGATCAGGCTGTCCGATGGCCGCGTGGTGGCGGATGGCGACACCATCAACCTTGCGGTGACGGAGTTCCTGGCCGGCGGCGGCGACCGCTTCACTTCGCTGATGGAGGCGCCGCGCACCGCCACGTCGTGGATCGACCTGGACGCGCTGATCGCCTACCTGCAGTCGCTGCCGCAGCCGATCGCCGCCCCCGCGGTGGGGCGGTGGAGAACGGTTCCGTAGTTACGGCTTCGATGGACGTGTGTCGCATGCAGCGAAGCGACCGAGCGGCTTCCGTTCCGGCTCCGGCACTCGGCTTGCGCCTGCCGGGTCGTTTCCAGGTGAACGACCGGATCCGAGGGGGGAGGAAGCGATGGCGTGCCCTACCGTAACGCTGGCGGGAATTACGGCCGAGGTGTGGGAGTGCTGCCGGCGCGAGGCTCGCCGGCTGGGGGTGAATTTTCCCGATGAGGACAGCGGCACGGCCTACCACCCCGACGCAGACGCGGGCTACGTGTGGAACCGGGACGACGGCAGCCTGCAGGTGACGTTCACGCGAATCCCGTCGTACATCCGCTGCGAGATGATCGAGGCGCGGCTTCGCGAGGGAGCGCGCCTCTGCGGCGCTCGGTAGCTCGTTCCTCGTACGCACGTCAGAAGGGCGGCTCCCGCAGGGGGGCCGCCCTTCGCCGTCCGCCCGGCGAAACTCGTTGTCCGGCATCCACGTACACGCTCCATCGGTTCACGTTTCCGGAACGGGAAAGGCCTTCATCGATGACCGCGCTGAGCCCTGAAATCGGCCGCTGCCCCAATTGCCGCGCCCCCATCCGCCAGGACCATCCGTACCAGTGGTGCAGCGAGTGTGGCCAGCCGCTGCCCGTGGATCTCCGTCCGACGGTTCGCCCCGCGCCCGCGTCGGAGCCCTCCGGGGACCCCGGCGTGCCGCGGGTGATGGCTCGCCACTTCCGCAGCTCGTACAAGTCGTGGGACGAGATGTTCGGCGAGGCCGCGGCGTTCGCCACCCAGGTAGGGCGCTCCCGGCTGATTACCATCGGGCACTCGGCGGACGCGGGCGAAGGCGTGGTGACGGTGTGGTACTGGTCCGCCTGAGCGACGTCAGCCGATGCGGAAGCGGTGGCGCGCTTCGCCCGTGCCATCCGGCGTGGCGGAGCGCTCCACGAACGTCACCTCGCCGTCGCGGCCGATGGTGAGCACGGTGGACGCGCGGGTGCCGTAGACGTCGGAGGCGATGAAGGGCGCCGAGAGCAGGCGCTCGCGGTCCGCGCCCACGCCGGTGTCGGGGAGGTGGTCGTCGGCGGCGAGCACACGGTCGCCCAGCATCTCCCACAGCCCGCTCTCCCACCCGTCCTCCGGGAACGCGAGGGCGGACTGCATTGCGGCCTTCGCACGCTGCACCTTGGGCCAGGGCGTGTCGAGCAGCGCATTGCTCAGCCCGTACACGCCGGGTTGCAGCCGATGGACGCCCTCCGCGCGGTTGGAGACGTAGAACACGCCGTC
>NZ_DATBNB010000446.1 GCF_036554565.1 Longimicrobium sp.
CTCGTCACGGCGGCGGGCGCGGGGGTGCGCTCGCCGTTCTTCTACAGCCGCGTGAAGGGCCAGGCCGAGGAGGCGGTGACCGCGCTACCGTTCCGGTCGACGGTGATCCTGCGGCCCTCGCAGCTGCTGGGCGAACGCGGCGAGCGGCGGCCCGTCGAGGCGGTGGCCCAGCGCGTGATGTCGGCGCTTGGGCCGGCGTTCGTGGGGCCGCTGCGGCGCTACCGGGCGATCGACGCGGCGGTGGTGGCCCGCGCCATGGTACGGCTGGCCAAGCAGGCGCCGCGGGGCGTGCGCGTGGTGGAATCTGACGAAATCCAGGAAATCGGCGGAGCGTAGATGGCGGAGCGGGTGGATGGGCGGGGCGAGCACGAGCTGCCGGACGGCGTGGTTCCTCTTCCGCCGGAGGCGTACAGGCCGCCGGGCGGATGCGGCTTCAGCGGGTGCATGTGGATGGTGATCATCGTCTTCAGCCTGCTGCTGGCGCTGCTCGTCTTCGGCTTGCTCACCCGCGTGTGGATCACGCCCGTCGTGGCGCCGCGATGAGGGAAGGGCGCGCATCCCTCGCACGGGATGCGCGCCCCTGTCGTCCTCGCGGAGGCGCGGCGATCAGACCTTGATGAAGAGCTGGCGGCGGTACATCAACCCCATCAGGCCGGTGAAGAGGGCGACGAAGCAGAGGGCGAACGCCAGGGACGCGTCGTGCGCGGGCAGCCACGAGTCGAACGCCGCGTCGAAGATCCGCTGCTTGAGGGCCACGCCCCCCGGCTTGATCATCCCCAGCAGGCGCGCGACGATGCCGGAAACGAAGAACGCCGCGATGGCGTTCATCCCGAACCACACGAACGGCGTGGCCCACCGCCGCCATCCGCGCACGTCCACCACCCAGTAGCAGACGGCCAGCGCGTGCAGCGCGAGCCCGACCGTCAGCAGCACGTACGAGCTGGTCCACAGCGCCTTGTTGATGGGGAACACCTCGTTCCACATCCATCCCAAGGTCACCGCCGCGGTACCCGCCAGGAATAGCCCCACCAAGCGGTCGGCCGGGGACCGCCCCGACCTCATCCACCGCCCCGCGAAAACTCCCAGCAGCACCGTAGCCACGGCGGGCAGCGTGCTCAGCAGCCCCTCGGGATCCCACGTCTTCGCCGACTTCCACAGGTGGTCGGTGCCCAGCACTGCGCGGTCCACGTACGCCGCCAGGTTGCCATCCTTGCTCAGGTCGCCCGCGCCGTAGCCGGGAACGGGCACCAGCATCATCGCCGCCCAGTAGCCCAGCAGCAGCGCCGCGGTGATCCCGATCTGCGCGCGGTGGCGGGTGAAGAGCACCACGGCCGACGCCAGCAGGAAGGCAAGGCCGATGCGCTGCAGCACGCCGGGGAGCCGCAGGTGCGCCAGGTCCAGGTTGTAGTACGGAAACGCCGTCAGCAGCAGCCCCAGCAACACCAGGACGGCGGACCGCTTGGCGGCGCGCGCGAACAGGCGGCCGGGCGCGTCCCCCGCCTCCAGGCGCGGGAGCACCGAGAACGCCATCGACACGCCCACGATGAACAGAAAGAACGGAAAGATCAGGTCGGTCGGCGTCCACCCGTGCCACGCGGCGTGCTCCAGCGGGTCGTAGACAGCGCTCCACGTCCCGGGGTTGTTCACCAGCAGCATCGCCGCCACCGTCGCCCCGCGGAACACGTCGAGGGACACCAGCCTCTCGGGCCTGGGCGGCACGGCGGGCTCGATGGTTGGCGCCAGCGGGCGCGTTGCGGCAAGCGTGTCGGTCATGGCGGCTCGTGCGGGAGGAAGCGTGGCGGATGGATGCACTCTGCGCCGCCGCCGCCCTGCGCGCAAGAATGCTCGCTGGCTTCGGCGTGTTTGGAGGGCTCCGGCGCATTCCGCGGCCGCCCTCACCCCCGGCCCCTCTCCCGCTTGCGGGAGAGGGGAGAATTCGACAGCGCTCTGGCAGGCCCGCCTGCACCACCCCGTCTGTCATCCCGAGGAGCGGCCACGCCGAACCTGCCGGCACGCCGGAGACGGCAGCGATCGAGGGATCCGCCACACACTCCGCGCCACGTCCCGAACTCACACCCACTCGGCAGGCCGGGACGGGGCCCCACACGGAGGCACGGAGCACACGGAGGATAAACCGGACGGCATGGCGGCAGATTCGGGCGGTCTGATACGGTGCCCGGATCGTGCAGCATCGTCCATCGATGCCGCGCCGCGCCTTCACCCGATTTCCTTCATCGGCCACCATGCGATCGATCACACGCCTGTCACTCGCCGCCGCCGCAACCGCCATCGCCCTCGCGGCATGTGGAGACGACGGGCCGGGCGTCGTCACCGGCGATGCGTTCCTGGTGCAGCTGGAATCGGAGGTGAACCTGGCGGGTATGCCCGTTCACCTGGTGTCGGGTGACGAGTTGCAGATCGACTCCGCGCTCGCGAAGCTGTGCCCGCCACGGCAGCGAGCCGACTCGGCCGCTCTCGCCGCAGCCCACGCGCGGGCCTGGCAGGAGCGCGGGCGCATCCTGCAGGGGCGCCGCACGCGGTCCACCCGCGCCACCGCGGAGGCCCGCTTCGCGTTCGACAGCGTGCCGCCCGGCGAGTACCGCGTCTGGGCCGACACCACCGTCGTCGGCGAGCGCTGGACCTGGCTGGCCGACGTGCGGGTGCGCGGCGGCGACACGTCGCGCGTGGACCTGACCAGCGCCAATCCCGACGAGAACCCCTTCCGCTGCCGGGGATAGACGGGCCGCCCGCGAGGGCCACAACCACAGGTGCGTAAACGGCTGCGGCGCGCCGGTTCGCATCTTGCCGAACGGGAAGGGCTGGCCGGCAGCGGAGCCGGCGGCAAAACCCGCCAGGAGACCATGGCTGGATTGGAAGGCCTGCTCACCGGCCACACGCTGGTGAAGCGCTACGAGATCGAAGACGTGATCGGCCGGGGAGGGTTCGCGGTGGTGTACCGCGCCACCGACCTTCGCCTGAGCCGACCCGTGGCCGTAAAGGTCATCACGCTCACGGCCGTGGATGCCGCGGCCCGCGAGCAGCTTCGCGAGCGCCTGCACCAGGAGGCGCAGGC
>NZ_DATBNB010000447.1 GCF_036554565.1 Longimicrobium sp.
CGCCGGCCGTTGCGCCCGGCGCGTTGGGGGTAGATGGTGCAGATGGTGATGCCGTCGCGGGTTTCCACGGCCTCGATGCGCACGTCGGCAGCGCCCGCTCCGCGCCGCCGCCCGATGACCTCCACCTGGTCTCCCGACGCGGTCTCGGCGGTCACGTTGCCGATGATGCCGTTGATCTCGATCTCCTGCCCGCGCGCCAGCCGGCCCGACCAGCGGAAGTCCTCCTGCCCCGCCGCCGCCGTCAATCCGAAGGCCTCGGCCTGCTGGGCCACGGGGGTGCCGCCCTCACGCGTTGCGCCGACAAAGCCCATCACGGCCGCCGCCGCGGCGACCATCGCTTCGTACCGCATCATCCGTCTCCCTGTTGTCGTGTTGGGGATTCGCGCCGCGGAACGCACCGCCGCCGCATCCGAAAGGATTGGATGCGAGGGTTAGCGAAATGGTTTGAAGCAGGAGTGCCGGGAAGGGAATGAATCCGTCGCGATGAGGATAGCCCGGCGCCGGACAGGCCCGACGCGGAGCCGCTTCGCATGGCCGTTCGGGGCATCAACAGCCCGCCCGCCGTAGCTGCCGAAGCGCCTCTGTCATCCCGATGGAGCGGCCAACGCGAACTCGCCCCCTCACCGTCGATTGCAGCGACTGAGGGATCCGCCACACACTCCGCGAGACGAACCGTGGTTCTCCTCCGGACGAGTCATTCCGTCGCCCTGGCGTCACGAGGAACAGAATGGCTCCGTGTTTCCGCGGGTCTGGAGCGTTCGCGGCTGGTGTGTGGCGGATCCCTCAGTCGCTGCGGAGTACAGCGTTCAGGCCGGTCCGGTGTGGTCGCTCCATCGGGATGACATCGCGCCGTTCCGCAGGTGCGGCGTGCACCTCGCGTCGCTATCCAACCCGCTGGTTCACCCGCAACGCGATGCGCGCCGCGACGCCCAGCGGAAGCAGGCGGCCGAACAGCGTGGCCGCACGGTTCGCGGCGCCGGGAACCACGTGCGACTTCCCCGCGTCGAACGCCTCCAGTCCCCCCGCGACCACCTGCTCGGGCGTCAGGTACCCGGGTTGGCCCTCGTACACCCGCGTGCCGGCCACCGCCTGAAACCCGCTGGGCGTGGGCCCCGGGCACAGGGCCGTCACCCGCACCCCGGCATCGCGGTTCTCCACCGCCAGCGACTCCGAGAGCGACAGCACGAAGGCCTTGGTGGCCGCGTACGCCGCCATCGAGGGCACGGGCTGAAAGGCGACGATCGAGGCCACGTTGATGATCCCTCCCACCCCGCGCCCCCTCATCTCCCCCAGGGCCAGGTGCGCCAGCTCCAGCAGCGCCGTGCAGTTCAGCGACACCATCTCCCCCTGGCGCTCCCTCGGCAGCTCGTGAAAGCGGCCGCGCAGCCCGAACCCCGCGTTGTTCACCAGCAGGTGGATGGGATGTGCGGACGAAGCCTGTTCCCACGCCCGCGCCGCGGCCCCGGGCACCGCCAGGTCCGCGGCGACCACCTGCGTGCCGATCCCGTGCTCCCGCCGCAGCGCATCCCCCAGCGCCTGCAGCCGGTCCGCCGACCGAGCGCAGAGCACCAGGTTCATCCCGCGCGCCGCCAGCGCCCGCGCGAACGCCTCACCGATGCCCATGGACGCGCCCGTGACCAGCGCCCACTGGCCGCGGTAGTCGAAGGCGCCGGCGGCGGACCGGGAACGAGCGGCGGGACGATCGGCCATGGTGCGAATCGCGGGCAAGAGAAACGAGAAAGGGCGCGGGAATCAGCTCCCGCGCCCTTTCGTCTTGCGAACTTCGCGCCCGCTACCAGCTGAGGCCGCTGTCCAGCAGGGCCAGGGCCTCGTGGGCGGTGGCGGGGCGCGAGAACAGGTACCCCTGCCCGTACTCGCAGCGCAGCGCGCGGATCTGGCTGAGCACGCCCGGGTTCTCGATCCCCTCCGTCACCACCTCTACCCCCAGCGCCTGCGCCATGGCGACGATCGTGCGCACGATCTGCAGCGGGTCGTCGCCCGCCCCCGTCACGAACGAGCGGTCGATCTTCAGCGCGTCCAGCGGCAGCCGGTGAAGGTAGCTGAGCGACGAGTACCCGGTGCCGAAATCGTCCACGTGAAGCCGCACCCCCAGCGCCTTGAGCCCGTGAAGCATGCCCATCACCGCGGCGGACTGCTGCAGGATGGCGCTTTCGGTGATCTCCAGCTCCAGCGACCCGGGCTCGATGCCCGTGCGGGCCACCACCTCGGCTACGCGCTCCACCAGGTCCGGCTGCGTGAACTGGCGCGCCGACAGGTTCACGGCCATCCGGATCCCCGCCCCGCCGGGCCGGTCCTGCAGCGTGCGCAGCGTGGTGCACGCCTGCTCCAGCACCCACAGCCCCATCGGCAGGATCAGCCCCGTTTCCTCCGCCAGCGGCACGAACTCGTCAGGCTGGATCATGCCGCGCGTGGGGTGCTCCCACCGTGCCAGCGCCTCGAACCCGGCGATGCGCCCCGTTTCCAGCTTGATGATGGGCTGGTAGTGCACGCGCAGCTCGCCGCGCTGCAGGGCGTGGCGCAGGTCCGTTTCCAGGTGCAGCCGGGCGATGGCCTCGGCGTGCATGGCCGGGTCGAACACCTGGTAGTGGCCCTCGCCCGCCTCGCGCGCGCGCACCATGGCGATGGTGGAGTCGCGCAGCACGTCTTCGGCGCGCTCGTACGAGCCGTTGCCAAGGACGATGCCGATGCTGGCGCCGCTGAACACCTCGCGCCCGCCCACGCGGAAGGGCGCGGTGAGGGTGCTGCGGATGCAGGCGGCGATGCGCGCCGGCTCGCGCACACCCCGCACGTCTTCCAGCAGCACGGCGAACTGGTCGCCGCCGACGTGGGCGATCATGCCGTCGGGGGGAACGCACTCGCGCAGGCGCTCCGCCGCGGCGCGCAGCAGCTCCTCGGCCGAGGCGCGCCCCAGGCTGTCGGCCACCAGCTGCACCCGGTCGATCTCCACCGCCAGCAGCGCGAAGTGGCCCTGCCCCATGCGCGCCAGCTCCACCGCCAGTTCCAGCCGGTGCGTGAGCAGCCCGCGGTTGGGCTGGCCGGTCACCGCGTCGTAGTACGCGCTGCGCAGCAGCTCGCGCTCCAGGTGCTTGCGGTGCGTCAGGTCTTCGCAGCACGTGACCAGCCCCAGGGCCCGTCCCGACGCGTCGCGCACCACGTCGGAGCGCAGCATCACCGGAAAGGTGCTGCCGTCCTTCCTGACGTTGATGGTTTCGCGATTCCACCCTTCCACCGTCGCCATCTTCTCGGGCGCCAGCGGGCGGGCGGCGGCAGGCGGGGCAAAGATGCGGGCGTGCTTGCCGATCAGCTCGTCGGCCTCGTAGCCGTGCATCCGCGCATCGGCGGGGTTGATGTAGAGAATGCGCCCGTTGACGTCGGTAACGGTGACGCCCAGCGTCATCGTTTCCACCGCCTTCTTGAGCATGCGCAGGTTCACGCCCCGCTTGGAGGCGCTGCGCGCGGCGATGGCCAGCGCTTCCTGCACGCCCGGCGCCTCCTCGCGGCGCGACACCAGGTGCGAGGCCAGGCCGGCCAGCGACGAAAGCAGCTCCACCTCCTCGTCCGTCCACACCCGCGGGCGCGAATCGGCCACGCACAGCACGCCCGCCACGCGGCCGTCCGCCCGGTACAAGGGGAAGCCGGCGTACCCCACCTCGCCCAGCCACAGCGTGGGGTCGGCCAGCACCTCGGGGTGCTGGCGGGCATCGCGCACCAGCAGGGGCTCGCCCGACTCCGCGGCCAACCGGCAGAGCGTGCGCGGCAGCGCAGCCTCGCGGCGGGGCCGCCACCCTTCGCCCGCCTCGCCGGCGGCGTACGGTCCGTCCCCGTCGACCATCGAGATGACCGACACGGGGGCAGACACCAGGCGCACGGCGAGAGAGGCCAGGCGTTGAAAGCCTGCCCCGGCACTGCCCCCACGCTCCTCGAGCGTCGCGAGGGGGGAGCCGCCGTACGCGTTCAGCAGCATCACGGGCAACCTGCTTCAGGAATTGGGATCAGTCTCGCCTCGCCAAAGAGCAAGGGCCGTGCGAGCGCGTCGGCAGTCTGGTTGGGTAAGATACTCGGGGAGGATGACGATGGATGATAACCGCGCGTCACTTCATCCGGTAGGCCTTTCGCAAAAAGCGTCCGCCCGGGAATTCCCAGGGCGGACGCCATGTTTTTCCCTCCGATGACGCAACCTATTGGCGGCACGGAGCATTGGGGTCCTGGCGCGGCCCGTTCACCGTGGGCCGGCGGTCGCGGTTGGCCACCTCCAGCGCAATGTCGTGCACGAAGCCCGCGACTCGTGCAGAATGCTCGTAGTCGATGTACTGCGCCTCGTCCGTGAGCATGTGGTAGTGCGGGTGGTACCCCAGCGACAGGTAGGTGATGGGGATGCCGTGCCGCGCGTACATGAAGTGGTCGCTCCGGCAGTAGCGGTTGGCGGGGTGCCCGGGCGCGTCCCACGTGTAGTCGATCTGCATGGGCGTGGCGCGGCGCGCGTTCAGCGCGTCGATCAGGTCGCCCAGCTCGGTGGAAAGCCGGCGCGACCCGATCATCTGGATGGAGTACGGCCCGCCCCGGGCCACCTCCGACGCGCGCCCGTGCCCCACCATGTCCATGTTCAGCACCGTGACGATGGAGTCGCGCGGCACCGTGGGATGGTCGGAGAACCACTCCGACCCCAGCAGCCCCGCCTCTTCGGCGGTGTGCGAAAGGAAGATCACCGACCGGCGCGGACGGTTGGGCGAGGACGCCATCCGCTCGGCGATCTCCAGCAGCGCCACCGTGCCGCTGCCGTCGTCGTCCGCACCGTTGTAGATGCTGTCGCGCCGCGCGGGACGAAGGGCCCGCAGGCTGTCGAGCATCCCCTGGATGCGCTCGCGCTGCGCCGCGGACGGGGCGCCGGGGCGGTCGTTCGCGCCCTGGGGCCGCATCACGGTGTTGAAGGCGATCAGCGAGTCGTGGTCCAGCGCCTGGTCGGCGATCCCCTCGTGGTCGTTGTGCGCGCTGATCCCCACGTACTGGGCGCGCAGCGTCGGATCGGTGCCGCGCAGGATGGCGACCACGTTGCGGGCGGGCGCGTCAGGCCGCCGCGAGCCGAAGCGGAAGGAGCCGGTGACGGTGCGGCCCTGCGTGCCGGGGCGCATTCCCGCCAGCGGCGCGCCCATCATCCGCTCCGCGGCGGCGCGGGTGATGGTCATCCCCGCCGGCCCGGTGGGCGCCTGCGCGCCGGGCTCCTCCAGCTCGGCCGACTCGCCCTGCCCAAGGGTGAGCACGGCGGGCACGGTGATGTCGCTGGCGGCCACCGCCACGGCGGCGGCGCGGGGAAAGCGGGTGCGCGGGTAGCCGGGCCACCAGCGGCCGTTCGGCTGGCCGTTGTCGCCCGTGGGGGGCAGCAGCACCACCACCTTGCCGGCGGCCTGCGCGTCGGTGATCATCTCGCCCCCCAACTGCCCGCCGAAGACCACGGGCGTGTTCTGCGCGCGGAACTCCGCGCCGAAGGGAAAGGTGTTGCCCAGCGGGGGCAGGGGCGAAAAGTCGGTCCACGGCGTCAGCGCCTGGCCGGCGGCGGAGAGCGACACCCCGGGCGCGATGCCCTTGACGACGAGCGGGATCGTCTGGAAGAAGGTGCCGTTCTCACCGCCCGGCTCCAGCCCCATGCGGCGGAACTCGGCCGCGATGTAGTCCGTGCCCATCACGTTGCCGCGGTGCCCCGCCTGGCGCCCCATCATGGAGTCGTCGGCCAGCACGTACAGGCGGCTCATCAGGTCGCCGGGGGTGATCTCGGGAACCGTGGGCCGCGCCTGGTACTTCAGCGGCAGCTGCACGTCCTGCCGCGCCGGTGCCGCGGCAGGGGCCGGTGCCTGCGCGGGGGGCGGGCCCTCCTGCACGGGCGCGGGGGGCGCGCACGCAGCGGCCAGCACCGCCAGGGCGGGCAGGCCGCGGGCGAGAATGCGGTAAACGGTCACACCAGGCTCCTTGCGTCGGTCGTCGATAATCGTGAGCTCCCCGCGAAGATACAGCCAGCCCCATGCGCGGCAAGCGCGGGGCCGCCTGGATCGGTCATCAGAATGCGCAGACTCGCGCGCAGCCGCTCCCGTCACCCGCACTCTTGCCATCCACGCTCCCAATCCCGCCACGCGGTGCAATATTGCAATGAGTGCGAGAACGACGCTTTAAGCCACACAACCAGCGTGACCTCCACCACTCGCATTCTTTCCCGCCACGGCCGGCACTCCACAGCCCACCTGTGGCGCAATGGCTGCGAAGGAAAGCGGCCATGTAAAATCGTTGCCATGACGCACAAGATCGCGGATGTTGGGCGGCCCGGCCACGACCGCTGCCCCGCCCGACGATGCCGACCTCCGAGTTCCGCGAAGCCCAGGAACGATACGCACGAATCCGCCGCAGCGCATGCGACGCGGTGCAGCACTTGATCGCAATGCAATGGTCTCTCCCCGCAGCTGTCCAACTCGCCGACATCGACGGGTACGCACTCGAAACCCGCCGGCGCACCTGGACGTTTCCGCATTGGTCCGGCTCTGGGGGGTGGAACTGGGACGCCCTGGTGCGTCCGGTGCTCCGGCGGCCTTCAGGCTTTCCGTTAGCGGTATGGAGCGGAGATCAGTTGTTGGGTTTAGCCATCGGCCGGGCGTCCAAGCGGCGTGCATCGGGCAGGCATCACACGCTGTCGATTCACTATGTGGAGACGCATCCAGATCCGTTTCACCCGCTACGAAGCCACATCCTAAGTATCGTCTTCGAAGCTGCGGAGCAGTATGGGGATGCCCTGGGTGCGGAGCGCCTGCGCCTCGTGGCACCGATACCCGCACTGATGCCACTGTATCTCGGTACACGCTTCGGGATTGCCGGACGCTATGGACATGCGCTATACTTGGAGAGGGCGATCACTAGCCGCGCACCTGAGGACCGGAATCATCCATGACCAAGCCCAACGATCTGGAAAACGGCCCGCCGCGCATTCCGAGCCGCACCAGGCCACGGCAGCCGTGGGAAGAGGAGATCTACCAACGTGCGCTCGCACGCCCGGGGTTCTGGGAGTCGCTCAGCCCCGAAGTCCAGGCGGAGTGGGAGGCGTTCGACTGGCCCTCAGCGCTCGTGGGCCCGCCGCCGCCGCCGCCCATGAAGCGACGGCCGCGGCGGCGGGGCGAGCCTCCTCGCGAGGGGTGAGCGGAAGAGGCCCCGCCGGGTGTGGCGGGGCCTAGTCGCGTAGAGGGCCGCGGGCGCCGCGCCGCGTTTGCGTTCGCCCGGCGCAAGCCGCATCTTGCCGCCGGCCACGGCCCCTCACGCAACCCGCACCAACGCTGGAACGATGACGGATACGAGCACTTCGGGCTTTCGCACCGAGCGCGACTCGCTGGGCGAGATGCAGGTTCCCGCCGACGCCCTGTACGGCGCCCAGACGCAGCGCGCGGTGGAGAACTTTCCCATCAGCAACCTGCGTTTTCCGCGGCGCTTCATCCATGCGCTGGGCACCATCAAGAAGGCCGCCGCGCAGGCCAACGCCCAGATGCAGCTTCTGGACGGCACCCTCGCCGACGCCATCGCGCGCGCGGCCGACGAGGTGATCGCCGGCCACCTGGACGCGCAGTTCGTGCTGGACATCTTCCAGACGGGAAGCGGCACCAGCAGCAACATGAACGCGAACGAGGTGATCGCCACCCGCGCCACGCAGCTGCTGGACGGCGGCACCCGCGTGCACCCCAACGACCACGTCAACATGGGGCAAAGCTCCAACGACGTGATCCCCACGGCCATGCACGTCAGCGCCCGCGTGGCCATCCACCAGGACCTGGTGCCCTCGCTGGAGCGGCTGCGCGACGCGCTGCTGGCCAAGGCCGCCGAGTTCGACGACGTGGTGAAGAGCGGCCGCACCCACCTGATGGACGCCACCCCCGTGCGGCTGGGGCAGGAGTTCGGCGGCTACGCCAGCCAGGTGGACCACGGCATCCGCCGGCTGCGGAACGCCGCCGAGGAGCTCGCCGAGCTGGCGCTGGGCGGCACGGCCGTGGGCACCGGGACCAACGCCGTGCCGGGCTTCCCCGCCCTGGCCATCGAAAAGATCAGCGAGAGCACGGGGCTGCAGTTCCGCGAGGCCGAGAACCACTTCGAGGCGCAGGGCGCCAAGGACGCCTACGTGTCGGCGTCGGGCGCGCTGAACACGCTGGCCGTGTCGCTGATGAAGATCGCCAACGACATCCGCTGGCTGGCGAGCGGCCCCACCTCGGGGCTGGCCGAGATCGGGCTTCCCGCCATCCAGCCGGGCTCCAGCATCATGCCGGGAAAGGTGAACCCGGTGATGAGCGAGGCCATGATGATGCTGTGCGCGCAGGTGATGGGGAACCACGTGGCGATCACCGTGGGCGGCCAGCACGGCAACTTCGAGCTGAACGTGATGATGCCGGTGATGGCGCACAACTTCCTCGAGTCGGTTTCCATCCTGGCAAAGGGCTGCGACGCCTTCCGCACGAACGCGGTGGAGGGGATCACCGCCAACCGCGAGCGCTGCCGCGAGCTCCTGGAGCGCAACCCGAGCATCGCCACGGCGCTCAACGCCTACATCGGCTACGACGAGGCCGCGGCGGTCGCCAAGGAGTCGGCCAGGAACTTCGAGTCCGTCCGCGACGTGGTGAAGCGCCGGGGCCTGCTGTCCGACGAGCAGCTGGACACGGTGCTGAACGTGCGCGACATGACGGAGCCGGGCATCCCCGGCGGCGGCGCGGTCGCCGGCGGCGGCTGACCGGGGGAACGGAGGGTTGGGGGCGCTCCGGAGAGTGCCCTTATCCGCCGCTTAAAGCGCGGTATCGGGAACCAGTTCGGCAGCATGGGGTACGGAGGATGAAACCCGCTACCATGGAACGAGCTTCGTGCGAGGACCCCACCGGCAGGCCATCGGATCCACGACCGATGCCAGGCAGGTGATCGACGACGTGCGGCACTTCTCTCCGGAACTGGCTGCGCGGCTCGGGATCGCATCACCCCGTTCGATCGCGGTACGCACCGGCGTGTTCCGGTGATTCGCCGCGTTCGATCCACCCCCTGTTTTCCAGACGCATTTTCGCCGCACACAGCGCCGCTGGCCGGGTGCGGCCAGACAGGCTCATGAGCACACACGACCCGAGTCCCTACGTTCTTCCCTGCGGGCACACCGTTCGCGACGCCGCGCAGACGCATTACTGCACCTACCTGCACCTGCCGCAGCTGCTGTCGCTGCAGCCGGGCCCGGACAAGGTGCGGCACCCCGAGGAGCACCTGTTCGTGGTGACGCACCAGGCGTTCGAGCTGTGGTTCACCCAGCTTCGCGTGGACCTGCCCCGCATCATCCAGGCGCTGGACGCCGACGACCTGGCGATGGGGGCGTGGCTGGCCCAGCGGTGCACCCGGGTGGTGCGGATGTTCTCGCCGATGATGCGCATGCTGGAAACCATGACGCTGGGCGGCTTTTACGCATTCCGCAACCACCTGGTGCCGGCGAGCGGCGGCGAGAGCGGGCAGTGGCCCGAGATCGAGGTCCTGTCCGGCGCCCGCGAGCCCGAGTTCCGGCGCTACCTGCAATCGGAGATCAGTCCCGACCCCTCATCCGTCCCGCATACGTACCTGTGGACGGACCGCCTCGCCGAACTGTGGGACCAGCCTTCGGTGGCCTCCGCGGCCGAGGCGGCGTTCGCGCGCCGGGGCGTAACGCCGGCGCAGGCGTACGAGGCGTCGCACCTGGGCGGCGGGCACGGCGACCTGACCGCACTGGCCGAGGCGCTGCTGGATTACGACGAGGAGGTGCGCATCTGGCGCTTCATGCATGCGCGCACCGCGGAGCGCACGGTGGGTCGTGAAACGCCGGGGACCGCCAACACATCCGGCGTGCGTTTCCTGGAGCGGATGGCGACGCACCGGCAGTCGTTCTTTCCCTTCCTGTGGGACGCCCGCACCGAGTTGTGGCAGCGCATGCAGGGCGGCGCACCCGCGCGCCCCCGACTCCCGGCATCTGCCGAATACCTCGGTATCGAATCGGTTGACCCGGCGGATCGAGCGGTGTAGCCGCGGCGGATCGCCATCGTGCGATGGATGCCGAATGACCGATCGCCATCGAACGAACCGCCTGATTCACGTCCCTGGACCGGCCGCCTCCTCACGGGGCGGCCGGTCGTCTTCATATCCGCATCGAAAGTTACGCCTGGAAGCCTGAAACCCCGCGGGCGGCACGGGGTATCCCGTTGCGCCGGTCCCGGTTGGGGCCGGCGCACCCTCGTGATCGCCGCCGCATGCGCAACCCGTTCATCCTCCCCCTCCTGCTGGGCCTCGCCGGCTGCACCACCAACATGCGGAACATCGAGGGGCCGCGGGCGAACGCCATCCCCACGGCGTACCCGTGGAACAGCATGATCTACGCGGCGCGGACGGACGCGGGCGTGGTGCTGGTGGACCTGGGATGGCAGAACGCGGAGGATGCGCTGGTGCGGGGGCTGGCGCAGATCGGCGCGCGGCCCGAGGACGTGACCGACGTCTTCCTCACCCACAGCCACCGCGACCACATCGCCGCGTGGCCGCTGGTGCGGCACGCGCGCTTTCACGTGGGCGCCGGCGAGGACGCACTGTTCTCGGGACGGGCCGGCCACGCCGATTCGCCCTCGCGGCTGGCGGAAATCGGCATCGGCAACCCGGCTCCGTGGCCCGGCGAGGTGAACGTCCGGGCGTTCGGGCGCGACACGATGTTCGTGCTGGGGGCCGACACCGTGCGCGCCTTCGTGGTTCCGGGCCACACGGCGGGAAGCGCGGCGTACCTGTTCCGCGGCGTGCTCTTCGCGGGCGACGCCGTGAACCGCTCGTACTTTACCGGCTTCCGCCCCGGCTTTCCCATCTTTCACGACGACGAGCACCTGAACCGGGCCAGCCTGGCGGAGCTGTTCGAGCGGGTGAAGCCGTACGACGTGCAGTGGGTGTGCACCGCGCACGGCAAATGCGCCCGCCCCGACGAGCGGTTCATGGCCAAGGTCCTGGGGCGGAAGTGAAAGGATCACGCGGAGGCGCGGAGGAACCGAAGAGCCGCGGAGGGATTTCACGCCCTCCGCGGCTCTCGCTTTTTCTCCGCGGCTCCGCGTGAATGCCCTCTAGCCCGTCGTGCCGCCGGCGAGATAGGCGCGCGTCGCCGCATGCAGCACGTCGACCGCCACGGGCATGCAGCTTTCGCACAGGTCGAAGCGGGGCGAGTGGTGGGGATGCAGGATGCCGCGCTCCTCGTTGCGCCCGCCGACGAAGAAGTAGCACCCCGGCACGCGCGCCAGCACCTCGCCAAAGTCCTCCGCCGCCATCGTACGCACGTCGGGATCGGTGCGCACCCGCTCTTCGCCCACGATGCGGACCGCTTCACGCCTGACGATCTCCGCCATCGGCGCGTCGTTGACGGTGGGGGGCGCCTCGGGCCGGTAGTGGAACTCGTACGACGCGCCCATCGCGGCGCACACGCCGGAGATCACCCGCTCCACGCGGTCCGGCAGTTCCTTCGTCACGGCGGGGTTGAAGGCGCGCACGGTGCCCTTGAGCGTCGCGGTCTCGGCGATCACGTTGTGGGCGGACCCCGCGTGAAAGGCCGCGACGGTCACCACGGCCGCCTCCAGCGGGGAGACGTTTCGCGACACCACCGACTGGAGCGCGACCACGCAGTGGCTGGCGATCAGCACGGCGTCGACCGTTTCGTGCGGGATGGCGCCGTGGCCGCCCTTGCCGCGGATGACCACCTCGAACTCGCCCGCGCCCGCCATCTGCGGCCCGCCCACCACGCCCACCACGCCGCTGGGAAGCCCCAGCCAAACGTGAAGCCCCAGGGCTGCATCCACACCTTCGAGCACGCCGGCCTCGATCATCCCCAGCGCGCCGCCCAGCCCCTCCTCGGCGGGCTGGAACATGTACTTCACCGTGCCGCCCCACTCCGCGCGCGACCGCCCCAGCCGCTCGGCGACGGCCAGCCCCACCGCCACGTGCGCGTCGTGTCCGCAGGCGTGCATCACCCCCGCGTGGGTGGAGGTGAAGTCGTGGGCGCACTCCTCGGCGATGGGGAGCGCGTCCATGTCTGCCCGCAGCAGCAGCGTAGGGCCGGTGCCCGCGCCCCCGTGCAGGGTGCCGACCACACCCGTCTCCGCGATCCCCGTCTGCACCTGGTATCCCGCCGCCCGCAGGCGCTCGGCGACGATCCCGGCCGTGCGGAACTCCTGGAAGCCCAGCTCCGGGTGCCGGTGCAGGTCGCGGCGCGTTTCCACCAGCAGCTCGGTCTCGGTCGCCGTCACGGTCTCCATCTCCACGTCGTCATCTTCGTCTCCCTCCAGCATCGCCCGCCTCGGCCACCGCGGCCGCGAGGGGACAGGATAGCGCGCAGCGCCGAGGGCCGGCAATCGGCCCGGCCGATGGCGGCCCGGGCACCGGGGCGAACAGAACGCCTCATCCACGGTACAGAGGGCAACGAGGTGCTGCCCCCCTGACCCGGTTTTTGCATGGGGTGGGGAGAACGGCAAGCCCGCATACTCAGGTTCGGCAACTCATGACGCTTTCGACCGTGCTCCTCGTGGAGGACAACGAGGACAATCGCACCATATACACTACCATCCTCCGCCACGTCGGGCACGACGTCATCGAGGCGTCCAACGGTGAAGACGGCATTCGCCTGGCGCTCGAGCGGCAGCCCAACGTGATCCTGATGGACGTGGCGATGCCGGGAATCGACGGGTGGGAAGCCACCCGCCGGCTGAAGGGAGATCCGCAGACGGCGCGCATTCCCGTGATCGCGCTCACCGCGCACGCCATGGCCGAAGACCGCCAGCGCGCGGTGGATGCCGGCTGCGAAGGCTATCTCGCGAAACCAATCGAGCCGCGGCGGGTGGTCGAAGAAGTGGCCCGCATGCTGGCCCGCATCGCCGCCGCCGAGTAGACGCGACGCCACCCGCCATCGATCGAACAACTGCAGCCCTCCTCGCTCTCGCGGGGAGGGCTGCTCGCCGTCAGGTCCTCACGTCCGGCACCAGCCGACACACTCTGCACTTTCGCACTCCCCCTCGACGCGATACCCTGCACCCTCCCGATCCCCGGACCGCAACAAGAGAAAGAGAGAACGCGGATGGAGGTGTTCACCCAGCCATGGTGCACGGCGTGCTGCGAGCAGCTGAACGCCCGCGAGGCGTACCGGCAAGCCGCCGCGGAGTGGGAGGGCTCGGTAGTGCTGCTGATGACGGCCGATCCCGCGCAGGGCATCGACACCGACCGCGCCGTGTTCATGGACCTGCACCACGGTGCCTGCCTCGGCAGCCGGATGGCGACCGACGCGGACCTCGCCTCCGCCACCTACGTCTTCCAGGCGGGCCCCGCGGCGTGGAAGCGCCTGCTGTCGGGCGCGGACCCGGTCGCCACCGCCATGACCGGCGCGCTGAAGCTGGCCCGCGGCAACCTCTTCGCCCTGGCCCGGTACGCCGCCGCCGCCCGCGAGATGGTGGCCGCCGCCGGAGAAGCGGGTGGCACCTTTCCCCCGCCCCGCGGCTGACGCCCGCTTCACGCGCGATGAGCCTGAACCGTCGAGACCTGTTCCGCCTGCCCCTGGCGCGCCTGTCCGCCGCCGTCGCCGACGAGCCCCTGCAGCGGCCGCGCCCGGCGCCGGGGTCCGAGCCGGGGCTGCTGATGTCGCACCCCGAGGCCGCGCCGCCCCGGGTGAGGGTGATCGCCTACGGCCCGCTGGAGATCACCGAGTGCGAGGTGACCGACCTGGCGCTGCTGGAAACGATGGCGGGACGGTGGCCCGTGCTGTGGGTGAACGTGGACGGCGTGGCGCACGCGCCGACCCTGCAGCGCATCGGCGACATCTTCGGCCTTCACCGGCTGGCGCTGGAAGACCTGGGCGAGCAGGCGCAGCGCTCCAAGGCCGAGGCGTACGACGACCACCTGTTCGTCATCACGCGGATGGCCCGGCTGACCCCGGCGCTGGACCTGGAGCAGATCGCCCTGTTCCTGGGCGCCGACTTCGTGCTCACCTTCCAGGAGCGGCCCGGCGACGTGCTGGACCCGCTCCGCCAGCGCATCCGCAACGGCCACGGGCGGCTGCGGCGCGCCGGGGCAGACTACCTGGCGTACGCGGTGATCGACTCCATCGTGGATCACTACTTTCCCGTCACCGAAAGCTACGCCGACCGCCTGGACGACATCGAAGACGAGGTGCTGGGCCGGCCCACGCGCGACACCATGAACCGGCTGCACGGGGTGAAGCGCGAGATGATGGCGCTGCGGCGCGCCGTCTGGCCCATGCGCGATGCGCTGAGCACGCTGGCGCGCGACCCGTCGCCCGTGATTTCCACCGAAACGCAGGTGTACTTTCGCGACACCCACGACCACGTCATCCAGATCCTGGACCTGGTGGAAACCTACCGCGACCTGGGGGCCTCGCTGACCGACCTGTACCTCTCGGCTGTGAGCAACCGCATGAACGAGATCATGAAGGTGCTCACCATCTTCGCGGCCGTGTTCATTCCGCTGGGGTTCATCACCGGCATCTACGGGATGGACGTGGAGCACCCCCGGGCGTGGTGGTGGGGGCTGCCCTTCGTCTTCGGGCTGATGGCGGGCACCGCCCTCGTCGTGCTGCTGTGGTTCGCCCGCAAGGGATGGCTGGCCCGGAACGAACCCTGAGTTCACGCACACGATGAACGAAGCCCCTCCTCCCGACCGGGGAGAAGGGGCTTCGTGCATCCTGGCAGGCGCCGCGCGCGAAATTGCAAGTTTCTCGAGTCGGGCCATATTCGCGCGTTTCCTCCCGCGTCTGCCCCGCTCCTTTGGTAACCTGTCGTGCTGCAGCGACTTACGACTCCGGACGTAAGCCGCACCGTAGTGGTGCACCGCCCCCGATCTGTCTGAAAACAATCGATTTATGGCGCGTGGAGGGCTTTCCGGGGGGAGCTCGGCGTCTACCTTCCGGGCGAGCTGGCGTCCGGTTCGCTCATCCCACCGTTCCAGAGGCACAGTCCAATGATGATCCGCACCGTGATTGCGGCCCTGCCGCTCGTTCTCGTGCTTTCCGGCTGCAGCAGTTCCGCGACCGCGCCGGAGGCCACGCGCAGAGCTTCCTACTCCTCGGTCGCCCCCGACACTATCGACACCGACACCACCACGGCCACCGTCGCCAGCGACACCACGTCCCTCACGGGCGGACCGATGGGCTCGGGGAGCTAAGCGGCTACCCCGCTGCCGTGGGCCGGGGCCGCCAGCGCATCCACGAACCGCTCGGCCAGGCTCGAAACGGGGGCTGCCGGGGCGGCACGCTCATCGAGCGCCGCGTGCCGCTGGATGGACTCCAGCGCAGCCTCGGCCATGATCAGGATCTTCCCTTCACTGCGCTCCCGGGCAGCTTCCACCGTCGCCTGAGCGAATCGCAGGGCTGCCGGCCAGTCGCCGAGGCTGGCAGCTCCGTACGCCAGGCCGAGCAGCGCCCGCGGCGCTGAATCCGCTCCGGCTCCCGTCTGCAGGAGGGCGTCCAGGCGCTCGGCCGCCCACCCGAAGGTGGCGCGGTCTCCCGCGCCACCCGCAGACCGGGCGATCATGCTGAGCACCAGGGCTCGCTCGCCCGCTCCATCGAAATGCGGCCACAGCGCCTGCGCCACGCGGAGTGCGTCCGCGAAGCGCCCGAGCAGGATCCAGTGGTACGCAAGGTCGAACGCGAGCCGGGCGACGGCTCCGGAATTGGCGCCGAAGGCGGTCAGCGCCTTTTCCGCGAGCACTTCGCATTCCGGGCCCGCGCCCGTTTCCAGCTCGGTGATGAAAAGGTCGTGGTACGCCGTCCCCTGCAGATCGGCGTGTCCATGCCGGGCGGCAGCCTTCAGGCAGCGCAGAAAGGCCCGCTTGGCGGCCGGCAGGTTTCCGCGCTGGAAGTACAGCGTCCCCAGCCCTGCATACGCCCGGGCGTACACCCGGTGCTCCCCGGCGCGGCGCGCCTGGACGATCCCACGGACGTACCAGCTTTCCGCGCGGTCGTACTCCGCACGGCGGCGCGCCAGGCGGCCGACGGCGTAGGCCAGCGCGGCGCTCTCGGGGGCCACCAGCGCCGCGGCCTGCATGAACTCCAGCGCGGTGGCCAGGTGCCCCTGCTGCTCGGCCCACAGCGCCAGGCGCCGGCAGGCGTTCACCAGCAGGCGCTCGGGGATGGCGGCGGGGCTTTCCAGCAGGCGCGCCATCACCGCCAGGGGAGCCGCCAGTTCCGGGTCGACGGAAAGCGCGTCCAGCTGCCGGGTCCGCCGTTCCGCGGCGGTGCCGGTGAACAGCCCGGATCGCCGGGCCGGCGGCGTCGACGCCCAGAGCACCACGTCGCGTGCGCAGCGCCACAGCAGCACGCCCAGGTCGCCGCCCACCTCCTCGACGATGCCCAGCGCGGGCATGGCCTCGGGCCCGCGGGTGAGCGCGGGCGGAACTCGCGTGCGGCGCTTGGCGGCGGGCGCTGCCGGGCGGGTCGACGGCATGGGCATGGTGGGTCGCAAATGGCGGGAACGCGATTTCGGCCGGAAACGTCTACTTTGTGAAGTTCATACCGATCGCCCTCTCACGCAAGCCCCACGAGGCACGGGGCCGGGATGCAAACGACGGAGCCGCGGAGGAATCGATTCCCCCGCGGCGCGGCTCGTCTTTAGCCTCTCAAGGCGAACTACGGATTCGACGCCTCGAGCCCGATGTTCCACATGCCTTCGTGCTGGGCCCGCGAGATGGGGATCCGCAGTTCCGGCTCGTCGGCGATCCGCACCCGCAGGAAGCGGTAGCGCGTGGGGACGGTAATGGCGTAGTCCGCGCGCGACGACGAGGCGTTGCGCACGCGCAGCCCGTCGGGCCTGGGCTCCAGCGACTCGGAGCCTCGCCCGGCGACCACCTGCGCCACGGCCTGGTCCGTATCGCGGAAGGTGAAGATGATGCCGCCCGCCCGCTGCCGCGACCGCACCTGCA
>NZ_DATBNB010000448.1 GCF_036554565.1 Longimicrobium sp.
CGATCGACCTTCGCTGCGCCGCTGCTGCTGGCGGCATGCATGACGATTCCGATCGGCGCGCCGCCCGCGGGGGGCGGGGCGGGGACGACGGGCACCAACAGCGGCGCCGCCGCGGGAGGTTCGGCGATGGGGCAGTCGGAGGTGCAGCAGATGGAGCAGCTCGTCAACCGCCACCGCGCGTCCGTCGGATGCCCGCCGCTCGCGCCGCTGGCCGGGGCCGCGCGCGCCGCGCAGCTCCACAGCGAAGACATGGCGCGCCGCGGCTACTTCGATCACCGGTCGCCGGACGGGAAGCAGCCGTGGGACCGGCTGGCGGCGCAGGGCGTCGGCTACCGTATGGTGGCCGAAAACATCGCCCACACCCCGGGGGCTACGGCCGAGGCCACGCTGCGCGGGTGGATCGGGAGCCCGGGGCACCGCCGCAACCTGGAGAACTGCGCGTACACCCACCACGGCATTGGGCTGAGCAACGCGCGGTGGACCCACGTCTTCGTCACCCCACCCTGAACCGATGAGCGACGACATCCGCCAGCGGCGCGAGGTCCGCCGCCGCTTCCTGGAGTTCCTGTATCGCGCGTCCGAAGAAGAGGCCAGCGAGTACCGCGACGGCTACGAGGTGGCCGAGGAGCTGGAGATCCCCCGGCAAGCCGCGGAGCGCATCGTCCGCTACCTGGAGGACCATGGCTTCGTCACCAAGAGCGGGGGGATGGGGATGGTGGTGCGGATCACGGCGCAGGGGATCGACCACGTGGAGCGGACGATTTCGGGCGAGGACGACGCGTGATCCTGACGACCCTGGCGGATTCGGCCGCGTACGGGGTGCTGGGAAGCCGCGTCGCCGCAGGCTTGGGATGGCTTCGGGAGATGGACCCCGCGATCGCGGACGGGCGGCACGCCATCGACGGAGACGACGTGTTCGCGCTGGTGTCGACGTACCAGACCGGCCCGTCAACGGAAAAGCGGTTCGAATCGCACCGCGTGTACGTGGACCTGCAGTACGTCGCCGCCGGCTACGAGCGCATCCTGCACGCGCCCGTGGAGGCGCTGGGGGTGGAGACGCCGTACGATGCCGCCACGGACGTGGTGTTCTACGCCGAGCCGCCCTTCGCCAGCTCGCTGCTGATGCGCCCGGGCGACCTGGCCGTCTTCCATCCCGGCGACGGCCACAAGCCCGGGTGCATGGCCGGCGGGCGGCACGAGGTGAAGAAGGTGGTGGTGAAGGTGCGGCTGTAGCCTGGGCACAGGCGACTGAAGTCGCTGCAACAACCACACGAAGTCCGCCTCCGCGGACTGGCTTGTCGTGGTGCATCCCACGCCCATCGTGCGCGCCCGTGCTCCGGGTTTATCCGCTTACGGGGCACCGGAGGCGGCTTCCCTCTCTCTCCGCACTCTCCACTCACGCACTCCCGCACTCACACGCACGCAGCCCCGGGGCGCATCCGCGCCCCGGGGCTGTCCCGTTTCCAGTGGACCAGAGGTGTTCAGGGGCGGAAGCGGAAGCCCAGCTGGAAGATCCAGTCGTTCTGGTCCTGGCCGGTTCCGCCCATCGCGCGGATGGGAAGCGACCGGGCGCTGAAGGTGCTCGGAAGCCACCGCGCCTCGGCCGTCATCGACACGGGGCCGTCCCCGGCGCTGATGCCAAGACCAAGGTCGCCGGTCAGGTTCCCCACCCGGTCGTCCTGGTCGTACAGGTCGAAGGTGTAGCTCTTGACCCCCAGCCCAAGCCGCAGGCTCGGGCGCACGGAGGTGGCCCCCAGCTGCCGCGAAAGCTGCACCCCGGCGGTGGGAATGAGCAGGTTGGTGCGCACCGACTGGCCGTCGGCCGGGCGCGATTCCACGGCCCCGCTCAGCACCAGGCGGGGAGAGGCGTACGTCAGGCCGCCGTAGACGGTGACCCATGAGCGCGCGGCGAAGCCCAGCTCCAGCCCCACGGCGGGCGCCGACTGCAGCTCCACGTCGGGGTTCTGGCCGTCGTTCACCGAGACCAGCGGCAGCATGGGCACCAGGGATCCCGCGGAGGTGCTGATCCGCAGCCCGCTCTGCGCCGGGGCGGTGCCTGCCACTCCGAATACGAGGGCGAGCACACCCAGATATCGAATCATTGAAGTCCCGTGTCGGGCGTTGAAGCGTGGTGGTTGCCGCGGAGCGGGGCGGCGCCCCGTTCCGCGGGTCTGATCAGGATCGACAGGCTACTGGAAGATCACCTGCACGCTCTTCGACAGCCCTGCGCCCGCGGCCGTGAACGTCGCGGACCCGGAGGTGGAGCTGTAGAAGCACGCGTACTCGATCCCGTCCCCGCTCTGGTAGTCCCCGCCGCACTTGAACACGGACGCTCCCGACATGGTCAGCGAGAAGTCCTCGACGCGCGGGTTCCCGTACTGGTCCTCGCCGCGGGCGCCCAGGAAGATGGACGAGAAAACCGGGGCGGTGATCGACGGTGTGGTGATGGCCTGAAAACCCTGCGGCCCCGACCGGTACAGCGTCAGCGACGCGAGGGCGGCGCCATTGATGAACACCGTCTCGCTGCGCTGGACCACCGCGCCGTTGGGCAGGGTGGTGCTGAACGCGATGGACTGGGTGTTCCCCAGCTCGCGCAGGTTGGTGGGCAGCGTCCACTGCACGGTGGCGTAGCCCGCCGCATCGGTGGTCGCGCTCGAGGCGGACAGGGTGCCCGCGCTCACGTCGAACGCCACCTTGCGTCCCGCGATGCCGTTGCCCTGCTCGTCCAGCAGCCGCACGCCGTACGAAACCGTGTTCCCGGCGAAAACCGCCGAAGCCGCCGGACGGGACGAGAACTGCGCGGTCATGCCGGTGCTGGTGACATTGACGACGAAGGTGTCGCTCACGTCGTCAGCCGAAACCCTCACCGTCGTGCGGCCCTGGAACCGGGGGGTCACCACCAGCCGGCAGCCGACCTGCGAAACGAACGCCACCGACGGGTCGTCGACCTGAATGGTGACCGTGGGGCACACCGGCTGGCCGAAGCCGTTGAACGCCCGGATGGCCACGGCGGCCGACGAGCCCACGCGAACGTCGGCGGTCACCGAGTCGGCCAGCACGTCCAGCGAGCGGACGAAGGAGCGCAGGTCGTTGCTGACGGTCACCTTTACCGTCGAGGTGAGGGTGCCGTAGCGCGCGGTGACGTCAGCCGTCCCGGTGGAAAGCGCCCGGACCGACCCGGTTGCATCCACCGAGACGACGGAGGGGTTGCTGGAGCTGAAGGAGGGCCGCAGCCCCTCCATCACCCCCCCGCTCTCGTTCAGCACCTGGCCGGGAAGCGCGACGGCGTCGCCCACCGTCAGACGCAGCTCGCCCGTGGGCATGGCGATGGCCGTGGGGGTGGTTCCGGGGCGGGCCGCCACGGTCACCTTGGAGGTGGCCGTGACGCCGCCGTAGGCCGCGGTGATGTTCGCCGTCCCCGCCGACACGGCGCGCACCGTTCCAGTAGCGTCCACCGCGGCTACGGAGGGGTTGTCGGAGGTGAACGTGGGCTGAACGCCGCGGATCACCTGCCCCTGCTGGTCGAGCACCTGGTTGGGAACGGTAGCGACGTCGCCCACCGTCAGCTTGATCTCCGCCGCTGCCGAGGAGATGGAGGTGGGCTCAGGGAGGGTGACGGGCGATTCGTCACACGCGGCGACGCCCAGGGCAAGCAGCGCAGCCGCAAACCATTTTCCTGACGCGAACATGACAACTCCGTAGGTGAGGTGATGGCGGTCCGGGACGGATGAGCGGACCAGAAGCGCGGACGCCAACCGATGGCGCTGGCGCGAGAAGAGACACGGGCCTATGTTGCCCGCTCTTAACACGACACAGTAAAATGGAGCCGTAGGTATGTCAAGAGATTGTCCCAAGACGATCGCTGACCAATCGGTCTGTGGCTCCGCTCGTCCCGCACTTCCGCCCTTCACACGCACGAAGCCCCGGAGCGTATCCGCGCCCCGGGGCTTCGCTCAGACTCGCATGACGTGACCCGTCAGTAGATGTACACCTGCGTGCCGACCGGCACGTTTTTGTACATCCACAGGATGTCGGCCTTGCGCATGCGGATGCAGCCGTGGCTGGCGTTGCTGCCGATGGACGACTCGTCGTCGGTGCCGTGGAAGTAGTAGCCGTCGTACATCTCCAGCTTGGCCACGCCCAGCACCCCCTTGTGCGCCCGCTGCGGGCTGCCCCAGGGCGGAATGATGACGGTGTTTCCGCGCACCGGCACCCGCCCGGGGGCGTACCCGCCCAGCGCGCCCGGCGAGGCGTTGCTCATGTCAACCACGCGGCGCCCCGTCTTGCGGGCGTACTCGATGTAGTGCCAGTTGGGCGGAACCCACACGGGGTCCAGCTCCTTGTGCGTGATGGCCATGCGCCCGCGCGGCGTAACGAAGCGCTTGGTCACCCCGCCCATCACCAGCGTCTTGCCCGACCCCACCGCCACGGGGGCCTTGTACAGCGTGTCCTGCCCCTTCAGGTACAGCACCCGCTTTTCGGCCAGGCTCACCACCAGGTACGGCCGGTTCTTGGGCGCGATCTCTTCCTCGCGCTTGGCCAGCGCCCGCTCGCGCTCGGCGGCCTGGCGCACCAGCTCGGCTTCCTTCTGCCGCACGTACTCCAGCGAGCGCGTGTCCTTCAGGTACGTCATCTCCGTCACGCGGCGCGTCAGCCGCTCGTTCACCGCCCACGCCGAGGTGGCCGCGAACAGCCCGGCCGAAACCAGCACCGCCAGCAGCAGCGTCAGCGCGCCGCCGCGGTAGTTGTGGTAGATGCGGCGCAGCCGGCCCTTGGGCGTGTAGTCGCGCCGCTCGGGGATGCTGTCGGGCCTGCGGGGCCTGAATTCCTTTTCCATCGTCCTGCCTCCCGGCCCGCCAGTTCATGCGGGCCCGTCACCGTGGTTTCCGGCTCAGTAGATGTAGACCGGCGTGTCCTGGCCCACCGCGTCGAAGATGGCGGCAAGGTCCCGCGCCTGCGCCATGAAGGCGCCCGGCTTCACCAGGTCCTTCAGCGGCCCGGCGGAGGGCTGGCTGTAGATCTCCGTTCCATCATCCAGCCGCAGCACGTACCGCCCAAGCCCGCCTGGCACCCGCCGCTCGCCTTCCGCCGGCACGGGCTGGCCGCGGCTCACGTACACCCACTCGGGGACCACGTACGCGGGCGAGGTCTGCTTCTGCGCCACCTTCCGCTCGCCCACGGGGCGCACCAGCCGCCAGGTACGGCCATCCGGCGCCCTGATGATGGAGTCGGCGCCGATGGTGAGCCTGGCGCGCCGCAGCGTGGCCACGCCCTGCCGCAGCTCCAGCACCGAGTCGTCCAGGACGATGGCCAGGTGCCGCTTCTTGGTTTCCAGCGAGCGGATGCGCATGTCGCGGCGCAGCACCGCCACCGCCAGCTGCGTGCGCTTCTGCTGGGCGGCCAGCAGCGAGTCGCGCGTGGCGCGCTGCGCCGCCGTCAGCCGCTGGTTGAAGTACTCGGTTTCCGAGCGGTAGCGGGGCACGCGCGACGCCACCACCCCCGCGGCGCCCAGCAGCAGCACCGCCAGCACCAGCGTTCCCCAGAAGAAGCCGGGGTGGTCGCGCCTCAACCCCCTGCGTCCAGCACGTGGATCGTTCATCTGCCTCGCCGTCCGGTGGTTGCCGTGCCCTCCACGGCCCGGTGGAGCAAGGAATGTTCCCGCGACCCCTTTGTGCCGATCCCACAACGAGTTACACGCGCGGCGGCGGGAAGGTCCGGTTCTCTGGATCCCCCGGTGGCGCAAGCGGGTGCGCCTGCCCATCTTTCGGGCGCGCAGGCCGAACCCCGTACGAACACGAGAGATGAACCGCACCTTCTGGATCCTGGGATGCACCTTCGCGCTGCTGGCCGTGGGCGCGGGGGCGTTCGGTGCGCACGCGCTGCGGGCGCGGCTGACGCCGGACCTGCTGGCCGTGTGGGAAACGGCCGCGCGCTACCAGATGTACCACGCGCTGGCGCTGCTGGTGGTGGCCTTCGCCGTGGGGCGCGCGGCCGGCGGGGGATGGGCGCTCGCCGGCTGGCTGTTCACGGCGGGGATCGTCGTGTTCTCCGGCAGCCTGTACGTGCTGGCGCTTTCCGGCGTGCGCTGGCTGGGCGCCATCACGCCGCTGGGCGGGTTGTGCTTCCTGGCGGGATGGGTGGCGCTACTGCTGGCGGGAATGCGCGCGTCGCCCTCCTGAGCGGCGGGTGACGGATACGGAGCCGAGGTCGATGGAGCTGAAGGTCCTGCAGGACGAGGTGGCCAGCTGCCGCGCGTGCGGGCGGCTGGTGGAGTGGCGCGAGCGGGTGGGGGTGGAAAAGCGCCGCGCCTACCGCGACGACGAGTACTGGGCGCGCCCCGTCCCCGGCTTCGGCGACCCGGCGGCGCGGCTGCTGATCCTGGGGCTGGCGCCCGCCGCGCACGGGGCTAACCGGACCGGCCGCATGTTCACGGGCGACCGCAGCGGCGACTTCCTCTACGCCGCCCTGCACCGGGCGGGGTTCGCCAGCCAGCCCACCTCCGTGCACCGCGGCGACGGGCTGGAGCTGCGCGACGCGTGGGTGACCGCCGCCGTGCGCTGCGCCCCGCCCGACAACAAGCCGCTCCCGCCGGAGCGGGACGCCTGCGCCCCGTTCATCCGCCGCGAGCTGGCGCTGCTCCCCGGCGTGCGCGCCATCCTCTGCCTGGGCGGGTTCGCCTACGAGGCCGCGGTCCGGCTGATCCGCGATACCGGCGGCACCCTGCCGCATCCCCTGCCGAAGTTCGGCCACGGGGTGGTCGTCGCGGTGCAGGGCGGGCCGGCGCTGGTCTGCTCGTACCATCCCAGCCAGCAGAACACCTTCACGGGCCGCCTGACCCCCGCCATGCTGGACGACGTGCTCGCCATCGCCCGCGGCGTGATCGGCGGCTGACGCGCGCCATGGCGGGGCGTGATGGATCGCGATAGCATCCATCACGTGCGCTCCCATCTCCTCCCAGCGACGACCATGCAAGCCACCCTCGCCCCGCCCGTCCACGCTCCGACGCACAAATACCCGGACGTGCGGAACTACGTCGGCGGCCAGTTCGTGGCTGGCGACGGGCCGCTGCTGGACGTGCTGAACCCGGGGGATGGCAGCGTCATCGCCCGCGTTCCGCTTTCGTCGGCCGCGGCGGTGGACGAGGCCGTCGCCGCCGCCAGGAGGGCGTTCCGCGGCTGGGCGGAGACACCCATCAAGGAGCGCGTCCAGATCTTCTATCGATATCGCGCCCTGCTGGAGCGGGACCTGGACGAGCTGAGCCGGCTGATCGTGGAGGAGCACGGCAAGGTGTACTCCGAGGCCCAGGCCGAGGTGCTGAAGGCCATCGAGCTGACCGAGTTCGCCTGCTCGCTTCCGCAGATCACGGCCGGCGAGGTGATGGAGGTCAGCAAGGGCGTGGAGTGCCGCGTGGACCGCTATCCGCTGGGCGTGGTGGCATCCATCGTCCCGTTCAACTTTCCCACCATGGTGCCGCACTGGACCATTCCCAACGCGCTGGCGCTGGGCAACTGCATGGTCCTCAAGCCGTCGGAGCTGGTGCCGCTTTCGGCCGCCCGCATCGCGGCCCTGCTCGCCGAGGCCGGGCTGCCGGCGGGAGTGTTCAACATCGTGAACGGGGCGCAGGAGGTGGTGGAGGCGCTGTGCGACCATCCCGACATCCAGGCGGTGAGCTTCGTGGGATCCACCCGCGTGGCCATGGCCGTCTACCGCCGCGGGACGGGGAACCTGAAGCGCGTCCTGGCGCTGGGCGGGGCCAAGAACCACATCCTGCTGATGCCGGATGCGGACGCGGAGATGGCGTCCAGCAACATCGCCGCCTCCATGGCCGGGTGCACGGGGCAGCGCTGCATGGCGGCATCCGTCCTCGTCGCCGTCGCCGACACGGACGCGCTCATCCAGCGCATCGTGGCGCAGGCCCGGGCGGCGGCGCCGGGCGAGGCGCTGGGGCCGGTGATCTCGGCGGAGGCGAAGGCGCGCATCGAGCGGTACATCACCGAGGCGGAGCAGGGCGGCGCCACGGTGCTGCTGGATGGGCGCAACGCGATCGTCCCCGGGCTCGAGGGCGGCTTCTACGTGGGCCCGACGGTGATCGACCACGTGCGACCCGACATGGACATCGCCCGCGAAGAGGTGTTCGGGCCCGTGCTGGCCATCGTGCGCGCGGCGGACGTGGACGGGGCGCTGGAGATCGAGAACCGGTCGCCCTACGGCAACGCGGCCTCCGTCTTCACCGAGAGCGGCGGGCTGGCCCGCTACGTCGCGGAGCGCGCCAGCGCGGGGATGGTGGGTGTGAACGTGGGCGTGCCGGTGCCTCGCGAGCCGTTCGGGTTCGGCGGATGGAACGACTCGCGCTTTGGCGTCGGCGACCTTACCGGCCGCAGCTCCATCGAGTTCTGGACCCGGTCCAAGAAGACGACCACCAAGTGGAACCGCGAGGCCGGCGTCAACTGGATGTCGTAGCTTCTGCACGGGGGATTCCGCCGCGCCTGGCGGGAACCCGATTCTCCTTCTCCATGCCTGTCCGATGACCGATCTCCTGGCCGCCCCCGTCGAAATGCCCGCGTTCGAGCACGTGCCCCAGCCGTACCGGGGCCCCTCGCGCGAAGAGGTGCTGGCGATGCGCAAGCAGTACGTGAACCCCGCGGTGTTCACGCTGTACCGCGACCCGCTGATGATCGTCGAAGGGAAGATGCAGTACGTGTTCGACGAAACGGGCCGGCGGTACCTGGACATGTTCGCCGGCATCGTCACCGTCTCCTGCGGCCACTGCCACCCGCGCGTGGTCCAGGCCGTCCGCCAGCAGGTGGAGACGCTGCAGCATGCGACCACCATCTACCTGCATCCCAATCTGCCGCAGCTGGCGCGCAAGCTGGCGTCCAAGATGCCCGAGGGGCTCGACGTCACCTACTTCGTCAACAGCGGAAGCGAGGCGAACGACCTGGCCATCACCATGGCCCGGCTGTTCACCGGCAACAACGACGTGATCGCGGTGCGCAATGCCTATCACGGCGGCTCGCCCACGGCGATGGGGCTGACCTCGCACCACACCTGGAAGTATCCCACGCAGGTGAACGCGGGGGTCCACCACACCATGTGCCCGGACCCGTACCGCAGCTCGCTGGACGGCACGCCGGACGAGATCGCCCGCCGCAGCGCCGACGACATCCGCGAGACCATCCGCTACGCCACGCCTGGCCGCATCGCCGCCTTCATCTCCGAGCCCATCCAGGGCGTGGGCGGCGCCACCCGCGGCGACGCCACCTACCTCCGCGAGGCGTACCGCATCACGCGCGAGCACGGCGGCCTGTGCATCGCCGACGAGGTGCAGACCGGCTTCGGGCGGACGGGCGAGAACTACTGGGGATTCCAGAACTCCGGCGTGGTTCCCGACATCGTGACCATGGCCAAGGGGCTCGGCAACGGCGTGCCGATGGCGGCGGTCACGACGACGCGCGAGATCGCGGAAAAGCTGGCGCAGCGCATCCACTTCAACACCTTCGGCGGCAACCCGGTGGCGATGGCGGCGGGGCTGGCGGTGCTGGACGTGATCGACGACGAGGGGCTGCAGGAGAACGCCCGGGTGATCGGGGGACGGCTGCTGGCAGGGCTGCGCGAGCTGCAGGAGAGGCACCCGCTGATCGGGGACGTGCGCGGGATGGGGCTGATGCTGGGCGTGGAGATGGTGAAGGACCGCGAGACGCGTGCGCCGGCCAAGGAAGAGACTGCCGAGGTGCTGGAGGCCTGCCGCGAGATGGGCGTCCTGATCGGCAAGGGCGGGCTGGATGGCAACGTGCTCCGCATCAAGCCGCCCATGTGCATCACCGCGGCGGACGCGGACTTCGCGCTGGACGTGCTGGACCGGGCGTTCTCGCGCGTGGGGGGCTGACCATGCCCCGCCTTGCCCTCGCGCTCGCCGCCCTGGCCCTGCTGGCCGTATCCGCCGACGCGCAGTCCCGGCCCCGGGCGCGCGACCTCGGCGTTCCGTTCGAGGGCACGCCCGGGCCGCTGAACGGCATTACGGACGTGGCGGGCGTCCAGGTGGGGCACACCACGCTGATTTCCGGAAGCGGGCCGCTCGTCGTGGGCCAGGGGCCGGTGCGGACCGGGGTAACGGCCGTGCTTCCGCGCGGTCGCGAATCCAACGATCCCGTGTTCGCCGCCTGGTTCTCGCTCAACGGGAATGGCGAGATGACGGGCACCACGTGGATCGACGAATCCGGTTTCCTGGAAGGGCCCGTGCTCATCACCAACACCCACAGCGTGGGCGTGGCTCGCGACGCGGTGATCCAGTGGATGGTCAGGAAGTACCCGGGCTTCCAGTGGGCGCTGCCAGTGGTCGCGGAGACCTGGGACGGCCGGCTGAACGACATCAACGGCTTTCACGTTCGCCCCGAGCACGTCTTTGCCGCGCTGGACGGCGCCGCTGGCGGACCCGTGACGGAGGGCGGCGTCGGTGGCGGAACGGGGATGATCTGCCACGGCTTCAAGGGAGGGATCGGCACGTCGTCGCGCACGGTGGCCGCGGCGGCGGGCGGGTACACGGTGGGGGTGCTGGTGCAGTGCAACTACGGCGGGCAGCGCGCGCTGCGGATCGCCGGGGTGCCGGTGGGGCAGGAGCTGACGGAGCCGGGCGTGTGCCTGGCCACGGACCGTCCGCCGGTGCAGGAGTGGATGCGCACCACCCCGCGGTGCGGGCAGCGGATATCAGCGGTCGTCGAGCCGCGTCAGGAGGAGAGCGGGTCCATCATCATCGTCGTAGCCACGGATGCGCCGCTTCTGCCGCACCAGCTGGAGCGGCTGGTGAAGCGGACGGCGCTGGGGCTGGGACGCCACGGCAGCATCGCCAGCCACTACTCCGGCGACATCTTCGTCGCGTTCTCTACGGCCAACCCCGGCGCGGCGGTCGCCACGGGCACGCCCGCGCTGACCATGCTTCCCAACGACCGCCTGGACCCGCTCTTTACCGCCACGGTGCAGGCGACGGAAGAGGCCGTGACCAACGCCCTCGTCGCCGCAGAGACGATGACGGGCATCGACGACCTTCGCGCGCACGCCCTGCCGCACGACCGCCTGCGCGAAATCCTCGCTCGCTACAATCGCCTGGCGCCGACGACCCGCGAGTAGCTCACGCAGCGACCGT
>NZ_DATBNB010000449.1 GCF_036554565.1 Longimicrobium sp.
GGTCCAGCTTGCCATTCGGCGTCAGCGGCAGCGCGTCCAGGAAGACGAATGCAGCCGGGAGCATGTACTCCGGCAGGCTCCGCCGCAGGTGCTCCCGCAGGTCATCCGCCTCGACGCCACCGACGACGTACGCCACCAGCCGCGTTTCGCCCGGCGCATCCTCCCATGCGATCACCCGCGCCTCCCGGACCTGCGCATGCGCCGACAGCGCCGCATCGATCTCCCCCGGTTCGATGCGGAAGCCGCGGATCTTCACCTGATCGTCCACACGCCCCAGGAACTCCAGCGTCCCGTCCGCCCGCCAGCGCGCCCGGTCGCCCGTGCGATACAGCCGCGCGCCGCCTTCTGCCGAGAACGGGTCGGGAACGAAGCGCTCCGCCGTCAGGCCGGCACGCCCCAAATACCCGCGCGCCACACCCGCGCGGCCGATCAGAAGCTCGCCCGGGACCTCCGCCGGCTGCGGACGGCCGAGCGCGTCGCAGACGTACAGGCGCACGTTCCCCAGCGGGCGCCCGATCGGGTTCCCCGCCACCATCCCGTCCGCCGGCACCGAGTGCGCGGAAGCCAGGATGGTCCCTTCGGTGGGACCGTAGAGGACGTGCGTCTCCGCCGCGGGGAACGCCTCGCGCATTTCCGCCAGCAGGTCGGCCGGCACCCTGTCGCCGCCCACGAAGGCGCGCCGCAGCCGGGCGAGCCGGGGCGTCTCGCGCTCCGCATGCACCAGCTGCCGCATCAGCGCGGGGACCGCGTGCACGAGCGTGGCATCCGCGATCTCCTCCACGAGCGCGGGCACGTCCAGCACCCGTTCGCGTTCCACCAGCCGCACCGCCGCGCGGGAGGTGAGCGGCAGCAGGGCCTCGAAGAGCCAGATGTCGAAGGCGTACGAGGCCAGCGCCGGCATCACGTCGCCCTCCCCGATGCCGAACGCCTCACGCGTGGCGGCCAGCAGGTTGGCCAGGGAGCCGTGCTGCACCAGCACTCCCTTGGGGCGGCCCGTGCTCCCCGACGTGTAGATGACGTACGCCAGGTTCGCGGGGAATACGTCGGCGGCAGGCCCCTGCGCGCTCTCGGCCTCTATGCGCTCGCGGTCGGCGTCAAGGCATACGACTCCCGCGGCGTGGGGCGGGATCCCCTCCGGCAGCGGTAGGCGGGTGAGCAGGAGCGGGGCGCCAGAGTCGGCGAGCATGAAGGCCAGCCGCTCGCCAGGGTAGGCAGGGTCCAGCGGCACGTAGGCGCCGCCGGCCTTGAGCACGGCTAGGATGGCGACGACCAGCTCCGGGCCGCGCTCCAGGCAGATGCCGACGCGGGTTTCCGGGCGCACCCCGCGGCGCCGCAGGTGGTTCGCCAGCCGGTTGGCGGCGTGGTCCAGCGCGGCGTAGGTCAGCGTTTCGCCCCCCCAGGCGATCGCTGCCGCGTCCGGCGTGCGCGCCGCCTGTTCCTCGAAGAGCCGGTGGATGGGGAACCCCACGGGATACTCTACATCCGTGCGGTTCCACTCCTCCACCACCATGCGGCGCTCCGCCTCTGGCAGCACGTCGATGCTCCCGATCGCCCGCCCGGGAGTGGCCTCCAGCGCCTCGGCCAGCCGCTCGAGCGCCGTGTGCATCAGACGGCACACCCGCTCCGCATCCGCCGGGGCCGCCACCTGCGCGGTCAGCGAGAACTCCTCCCCCAGGTCGTCCACCGAGAGCGTCACGGGATAGTTCGTCCGCTCCGCTCCGTGAATGTCCCGCACGCCGACCCGCGCCTGCCCCACCTCACGCGAACGCTTCGTCCCGCCGCCGTGCCGATAGTTCAGCAGCGAGGTGAACAGCGGCGCCGGTGCCGCCACGCCGCTGCAGCGCTGCGCCAGCGCCAGGGAGGCGTGCTCGTGCCGCAGCAGGTCCGCCAGCAGGGCGTGCGTGCGACGCACCGCCACCTCGACCGCCTCGTCTCCCACCCCGATCCGCACCGGCAGCGTGTTGATGAACAGGCCCATCACCCGGTCGGCGCCCTCGCCGCCCTGCATGCGGCCGAAGAGCAGCGTCCCGAAGACCACGTCCGCCCGGCCGC
>NZ_DATBNB010000450.1 GCF_036554565.1 Longimicrobium sp.
GGGCCGCCAGGCGCGCGCGGCGCTCCGGCGGCGGCGCGGCGCGCAGCTCGTCCAGGAAGTCAGGGGCATCCGCCCGGGGCGCCGGACGCGCCTCCTGGAAGGCGGCAAGGAAGGGGGGCACGCGGCCGGACGCGGCGAGGAACTTCGGCCAGTCGACGGGGATCACCCCCACCTGCGCCGCGTTCTCCCCCAGCAGCCGCTCCAGCACCCGCACCCCGGCGCGCGGCTCGATGCTCCCCATCCCCTGCTCCGCCCGGCGCGCCTGGCTGCGCCCGGATGCGCGCGCGGCCATCCCGTCGCCGCCCCACATCCCCCACCCCACGCTCAGGGCGGGAAGGCCCTCTCCCCGCCGCTGGTGCGCCAGCGCGTCCAGGTAGGCGTTCCCCGCGGCGTAGCTCCCCTGCCCCGGCGAGCCCAGCAGCGCGGCGGCCGAGGAAAAGAGGACGAAGAAGTCCAGCGGAAGGCCGGCGGTCAGCCGGTGCAGGTTCCAGGCGCCGCGCACCTTGGGCGCCAGCACCCCCTCGAAGCGCTCCCACGACTGCTGCAGGAGCACGCCGTCGTCCAGCACCCCCGCGGCGTGCACGATGCCCCGCAGCGGAGGGCCCCCGTCGCGCGCCGCTTCCAGCACCCGGGCAGCCTGCTCCGCGTCGGACACGTCGGCCTGCAGCACCTGCACGCGGGCCCCGGCGCGCTTCATCTCCGCGATCGCGTCCCGCGCGCCCTCGCCCGGCGCGCTGCGGCCCACGAGCACCAGGTCGCGGGCGCCCCCCTCCACCATCCACCGGGCGACGTGAAGGCCCAGCGCGCCCAGCCCGCCGGTGACCAGGTAGCTCGCATCCTCGCGCAGCGTCACCGCGGCGCGGTCCGCCGAAGCCGGCTCGTCCGGCGTGGTGAGCACCACCTTCCCCACGTGCCGCGCCTGCGCCATGAAGCGGAAGGCGCTCGCGGCGTCGTCCAGCGGAAACGACCGGAAGGGGAGCGGCTGGATTTCGCCCTCGTGCAGCATCCGGCCAAGCTCCTCGAGCATGGAGCGCACGAGCGCCGGGCGGCTCGCGCGCACCTCGCCCAGGTCGAAGGGGAGGTACACGATGCCGCGATCCAGGGCGGCCACCTGCTCCGCGTCCCAGATGCCGATCTTGCCGATCTCCACGAAGCGGCCGCCCCGCCGCAGGGCGCGCAGGCTGGCCGGGATGAAGTCGCCGTTCAGGCTGTTGAGGACCACGTCCACGCCCTCGCCCCCCGTCGCCTCCAACACCTGGTCCGCGAAGTCCAGGGTGCGCGAGTTCATCACGTGCGCCACCCCCATCTCGCGCAGCGCGTCCCACTTGCCGGGGCTGGCGGTGGCGAACACCTCCGCGCCCGCGCGCCTGGCCAGCTGGACGGCCGCCTGCCCCACGCCGCCCGCGGCCGCGTGGATCAGCACCCGATCGCCCGCGCGAAGCCCCGCCAGGTGATGGAGCCCGTAGTACGCGGTCAAAAAGGCGAGGGGAACGGTGGCGGCCGCCTCGAAGCTCATCCCCGGGGGAATGCGGACGGCGAGCGCAGCGTCGACGGTCAGGTAGCTCGTCATGCCGCCCACGGTGGGCCCCACCAGCACCTCGTCCCCCACGGCCAGCCCGCTCACCCCGCTCCCCACCGCGGCCACCGTCCCCGCGCACTCGAAGCCGAAGGGCATCGCGGCGGCGGTGTCGGGAAGAAGGTCGAGGGCGTGCAGGACGTCGCGCAGGTTCAGGCCGGCGGCGCGCACGCGCACCTCCACCTCGCCTGCGCCGGGCGCCCGGCGGGGGGCGGGGACCAGCGCCAGGTTCTCCAGCACGCCGGGGCCCGAGGTTTCCAGGCGCACCGCCGCCGGCCCCGCCTTCCTGCCCGCGTCGGCAGGGGGGCGCGGCACAAAGCGGTCGAGGACGGCGTCCAGCACGCGCCCGCCGCGGAAGGCCGCCTGCGGGTGCTCGCCCTCGCGCCAGATCTCGCCGAACAGGGCGCCCGCCTCGTCCGCCGCATCGGCGGGGTCCAGGTCCACCGCCGCGCAGGCGAGCTCGGGGTGCTCCAGGGCGATCACCCGGCCCAGCCCCCAGAGCGGGGCCTGCGCCGCGTGTACGGGTCCGCCCGCCGGCTGCGCGCCGCGGGTCACCAGCCACAGGCGCGGACGCAGCTCCTCCCGCGCGAGCGCCTGCACCAGGTGCAGCGCGCCGCCGCAGGCCAGCGGCTGCGCATCCATGGGGTCCGCCGCGCCGGAATCGCCCGCATCCAGCCCCCACAGGAACACCACGCCGCGCAGGGGCCGTGGGTCGCGCCCGGCCTCCTCCCGCAGCAGCGCGCCAAGCGCGTCGGCCGAGGGAACGACTGCCCGCGCGCGCCCCGGGCCGGGGCGGCCCGCCGGCACCGCCAGCGTGCACGCTTCCCCCGCCGCCTCCAGCCTGGCCGCCAGCTCCGCCGCGACGCCCCCCGCGTCGGCGAGCAGGAGCCAGCGGCCGGGTTCCGGCCCAAAGCGGGGCGCGACCCCGGCCGTGTCGCGGCGCGGCTCCCAGCGCACGTGGTAGAGCCACTTCTCGGCATCGCCGCCCGCGCCCAGGAGCGCCTCCCTGCTGGCCCGCCGCAGCGTCAGGCCGGTGAGGTGCGCCACCGGGGCACCCGCCTCGTCGCTCAGGACCAGGTCGCCCTGCAGCGCCTCGCCGCCGGGGCCCGGGCGCACCTGCGCCAGGCAGGTGACGGAGCGGCCCGCGGGGCGGTACAGCCGCAGCCGGTCCACGCCCACGGGAACCCACGTGTCGTCGTTCCCCAGCCCCGCGACGGCCGCGCCCAGCACGTGGAAGCAGGCATCCAGCAGCGCCGGGTGAAGGAGCCAGCCCTCCGCGTCCGCCGCCAGCCCGCCGGGGAGCGACACCTCCCCGAGCGCCGCGCCGCCGCGCCGCCGGAGCCGGCGCACCGCGCGAAACGCCGGGCCGTAGTCTAGCCCGCGCGCGCTGCACGCTTCGTAGAAGGCATCGACCGGCACCTCCTCCACCCCCTCCCCGTCGAGCCGCGGCAGGCCGGCGGGCGCGAGCGCGACGAGCAGCCGCACGGCCGCCCACGCGATCGCGAGGCCGAGCGCGGCGGCGGCGAGG
>NZ_DATBNB010000451.1 GCF_036554565.1 Longimicrobium sp.
CCGGTGGTTCTCGTCCGCGAGGACGCACCCGGCGACCGGCGGCTGGTGGCGTACTACCTGGGCAATGAGCCGGTGGCGGTGGACGCGCTTCGTGCGCATCTCGCCGAGCGCCTGCCGGAGTACATGGTGCCTGCGGCGTACGTGTGGATGGAAGCGTTTCCGCTCACCCCGAGCGGCAAGGTAGATCGCGGAGCGCTTCCCGCGCCTGACGGGGATGCCTACAAGGCGGGCGAGTACGCGGCGCCGGTGGGGGAGACGGAGGAGGCGCTGGCGGGGATCTGGGCCGACGTGCTGGGCGTGGAGCGGGTGGGCCGCCACGACAACTTCTTCGAGCTGGGCGGGCACTCGCTGCTCGCCGTGCGGGTGATCTCGCGGATGCGGCAGGTGCTGGGGGTTGAGGCTCCGCTGGCCCACTTGTTCTCGCATCCGACGGTCGAATCGCTCGCCGCTCGCGTTTCCGGTGCGGAACTCCATTCCGAGAGCGGCGGGGCGATCGCCATCCGTCCGTCCGGCTCGCAGCCCCCGCTCTTCCTGGTGCACGAGGGAGCGGGTTCCACGGCGTACGCACAGGTGCTCCATCCGCACCTGGACGGCGACATCCCGGTGTACGCGCTCCCCGCGGCCCCCATGGACGCACCCCTGCGGACGGTGGAAGGCATGGCCACACGCCTGGTGCGGATGATCCGCGAGGTGCAGCCCTCGGGGCCGTACCGCGTGGCGGGGTGGTCGTTCGGGGGCGTGCTGGCCTACGAGGTCGCCGCGCAGTTGATCGGACAGGACGAGAGCGTGGAGTTCGTGGGGATGTTCGACAGCTATCACCCCGCCCACGCTCGCGCGTCAGACGGTCCCGCCGAATCGCGGGACTGGGGGCTCGACCACGCCCTCATCCTGAACGCGCTCCGCACCGCCGACACCCTGCCCAGCGGCGGGGTCGACGCCGCGGCGGGCGGGGACGAGGACCTGGAAACGTTCGTCGACCGGTGCCGCGGCGAAGGTTTGCTTCCGCCCTACGTCACCGTGGCGCAGGCCCGGGCAGTGCGCGACCGGCTGCGCGGCCACCACGCCGCCCTGCGCGAGTACTCGCCGCAGCCGATTTCCATCCTGGTGCACCAGTTTCCCGCCCAGCAAAGCCCCGAAGCGGACACGACGCGCGGCTGGGGGGGCTTCCACCCCGAGTGGCTGCTTCGGGTGACGCCCGTGCCGGGGACGCACCTGTCGATGATGCAGCCGCCGAACGCCGCCGCGCTGGGCCAGGCGCTGGCGCGCGCGATGGACGAGGCACGGGAACGTGTGGCGGCGGACGGCTTGTCGAAAGAGAAAGAGAGGGTGATATTCTGACGGCTAGGGAAGCTCCTCCGCGCGTGCCCGGTCAGGGCGCATGGAGGCCCGGCACTCCCTTGGGGACGCCGTACGGACGTAGACACGCGCGGGTAGGGACGATCCCGCCCTTCAGGAGCAGTGGGATGACGGAGTTCAGGTTCGACGATCCCAATCAGTACGTGCATGGCACCCCGTTCGCCGAGTTCGCGCGGCTGCGGCGGGAGGCGCCGTTCGCCTGGCACGAGGCGTCGCAGGTGCGCGGCGACGGCTTCTGGCTGGTCACCCGGCACCGCGACGTGGTGGCCATCTCCCGCGACCCGGCGCGCTTCGCCACCCACGCGCCCATCCTGGCCGATCCGCTGCCGCGCGCCCTCTGGGACACGTTCCCGTCGCTGGCGATGATCGCCGACAACCTGATGACCTTTGGCCCGGAGCAGCACGCGCGCTTCCGCCCGCTCGCCACCGCCATGCTCGCCCCGGCGTCGCTGCTGGCCATGGAAGACCGCGTCCGCGCCGTCTGCGCGCGCATCGTGGACGACGTTGCCGGCCGCCCCGGCTTCGACTTCGCCTCAGAGGTGGCGCTTCGGGTTCCCGTCGAGGTGCTCTTCGGCCTGTTCCTGGGCGTTCCCGATCATGACCTGGCGCGCATGCGGGATTGCGTGCTCACCATCAACGCCATGGACGACCCGGTATTCTGCCAGCACGGCGCGGGGGTGATCGAGGCGGCCAAGGCGCTGTACGAATACGGGTTCGAGCTGTTCCGCCGGCTTCGCGACGAGCCTCCCGGGCCCACGCTGCTGAGCACGCTGGTGCACGGCGAGGCGCCCCAGGGGATGACGCCGGAGCAGTTCTTCCTGGTGTACTGGTTTCCGCTGATGGCCGGCGCGTTCGACACCACGGCCAGCACCATCGCCGGGGGCGTCCGGGCGCTGCTGGAGCACCCGGAGCAGCTGCGCCGGCTGCGCGAAGATCCCTCCCTCCTTCCCACGGCGGTGGACGAGCTGGTCCGCTGGGTGTCGCCCGTGGTCTACTTCCGGCGCACGGCGACGACGGACGTGGAGTACGAGGGCCACCGCATCCGCCGCGGGCAGAAGGTGGTGCTGTGCTACGCCTCGGCCAACCGCGACGAGGAGGTGTTTGCCAACCCCGACACTCTGGACGTGGGGCGCAAGCCCAACCGGCACGTGTCCTTTGGATACGGACCGCACTTCTGCCCGGGGGGGCGCATCGGCTCGCTGGTGATCCGCATGTTCCTGGAGGCGCACCTGGACCGCATCGCCGCGCTGGAGCTGGACGGCCCCGCGACCGGCACCCGCTCAGCGTGGATGAACCGCATCTGGTCGATGCCCGTCCGCCACCGTGCGCAGGTGCCCGCGGCGGGGCCGGCCCACGCCTCGGCTGCCTGAGGCCCGCGGCGGCCGGAACGGCCCACGTCGCTGAAACCCCACCTTCACCGTCGTCCACTCGCCGCAACGCCGAAGCCGCCGCGCACCGCCGCGCGGCCGCGGCGGTGCACGCGCACGCCTGCGCCATGCGCGGGTGCGAGGGTCCCGGCGCCGCTGGAGCTCGCGTGGCAGGCGGCGGAGCAGGGGATGGTGCCGGTCATCCGCCGTACCCGCGCGAAACCCGTGCGCGGCTCGTTCGCGAGCCCCGTGCGCAGACGATGCAACTCGAGCATGTCCCTACACCAGTTCCCGGCTAGCCGTCCTTGAGCATGCAGAATCTTTCGCCCGCCGAGCGCCTGGCTCTCCTGGAGCTGCTCGAGGCCAACGCGCCCAAGCAGGACGCGCCGACGCTGTCGCAGATCCAGCCGGTGGACCGGAGCGGGCCGCTGCCGCTGTCGTTTGCGCAGTGGCGGCTCTGGTTCTTGGACCAGCTCGGGATTCCCGGCGCCCTCTACCACATTCCCACGCGCCTGCGGCTGAGGGGCGAGCTGGACCGGAACGCGCTGGTCCGTGCGCTGAACCAGGTGGTCGCCCGGCACGAGGCGCTGCGCACCACCTTCGCGGAGGAGGGCGCCGAGCAGGTGCAGCGGATCGCCCCGGTGGAGGAGAGCCCCTTCCAGCTGGCGGAGCACGACCTCCGCAGCCACGCGGACGCCGGGACGGAGCTTCGCCGGCTGCTGGCGGAGGAGGCGGCCACTCCC
>NZ_DATBNB010000452.1 GCF_036554565.1 Longimicrobium sp.
CGCGCGGCGCGCCATGATGCCGCCCAGCGGGATGGGATGGCCGGTCGTCTGCTCCCACCACTCTCCCAGGTCCACCACCTTCACGAGGCCGTGCTGCGGATAAGTGAACCGCGATTCATGGATGATGAGTCCCGCGTCCACGTCGCCGCGCGCGACCGCAGGCATGATGTCGCTGTAGACGAGCTCCGTTCCGGGCTGCGCATCCGCAGCGAACAGGCGCAGCAGCAGGTTGGCGGTGGTGTTGCGCCCGGGAATGGCGATCCGCGCCGTGCGAAGCTCGTCGTGCGACAGCTCGCGCCGCGCCACGATCAGCGGTCCGCAGCCACGTCCCAGCGCCCCGCCGCTGCGCAGGAGGACGTAGTCGCGCAGCAGCGACGGCGCCGCGCCGTACGAGATCTTGGTGACGTCCAGCTGCGCGTCCGCGGCGAGGCGATTGAGAGTTTCCACATCCTCCAGCCGCTCCGAAAAGCACAGCCCGTCCGCCTGGACAATGCCGTGCACCAGCGCGTGGAAGATGAACGTATCGTTCGGGCACGGCGAATAGCCGAGCGTAAGCGTGCGATTGTCAGCCATCGGCTTGGATGCGGTGCGTGATCGAGATAGGCAGAATTTCGCGACGCGGGAAGGCGCATGCAACCGTAGCATCTGGCTCGAATCAGCCGATCCGGTAATCGGGTTGACGCTACTATGAGGAAAGCGGAAGCATCGTCGCGCCCGACACCCCGAACCCCCACCCAAGCAAGCCAGTCCGCGCAGGCGGACTTCGTGTAGTCGTTGCAGCGAATTCATTCGCCCTTGCCGTGCCGGAACTCGCAACTTCTTTCCGTGTCTAACCTTCCGCCCTCAGTCGCGCACTGGCGCCGCCACGGCCCTTCGCTATATCGTATCGAAACGAGACAGTGGGGCACGTGACGCGACGAATCGCCTCAGCCGCTCCATCCGCCTTTCGGCCCACCCGCCGTTTGTGAGCACCCTGGACGTCGTCGCACGCAGCGAATCGTTCTCCGCCCTCTGGCCGGAGCTGGCCGCGCTCGCCGGTGCGCAGGCGCGCGTGGCCGCGTCCGCCGGCGAGCTGGGGCCTGCGGCGGACGCGATTGCGCTGGTACTGTCGGTGGCGGGCGTGGAGGACGAGGCCGAAGCGGTGCTGCGCGAGCTGACGGCGGCGGGAGCGCCGGCCCCACTCGTCGTCGGCGCGCGGGAGGACCACCGCCTGGCGGCCGCCCTGGTGCGCGCGGGGGCCGCGGACTACTTCGCGCTCCCCGCAGACGTGCAGGCGCTGCGCGACGAGATGGGCGAGCGGGCCCGCCGCCGCGGCGCGGCCGAGGCGGGGGGCAGGCTGGCCGAATCGCAGCGGAAGGCGTTCGACTTCGGCCGCATCATCGGCAGGAGCCCGCAGCTGAGGGCCGCGCTGGACCGGGCGGCGCGCATCATTCCGCACGGCACCGCCACCGTCCTGGTCACCGGCGAGACCGGGACGGGCAAGGAGCTGATGGCGCAGGCCATCCACTACAATGGCCCCCGCGCGCCCGGCGCGTTCGTGGAGCTGAACTGCAACGCCATTCCGCCCACGCTCATCGAAAGCGAGCTGTTCGGCCACGAAAAGGGCGCGTTCACCGATGCGCGCACCGCCAAGCCGGGGCTGTTCGAGGCGGCGGACCGGGGCACCCTGTTCCTGGACGAGATCGGCGACCTGCCGCTGACCCTGCAGGGCAAGCTGCTGAAGGTGCTGGAAGACAAGCAGGTGCGCCGCGTGGGCGCGCTCAAGGCGCGGACGGTGGACGTGCGGATCATCGCCGCCACCCACGTGGACCTGGCCGGCGCGGTGAAGCGGGGAAGCTTTCGCGAAGACCTGTTCTACCGCCTGAGCATCATTCCCATCCACCTGCCGCCCCTGCGCGACCGCGGCGAAGACGTGCTGCTGCTGGCCGAGCACTTCCTGCGCACCCTGGCCGCGCAGTACGGCATGCCGGCGCCCTCCATCACCCCCGACCTTCGCCGCGCCCTGCTTTCGCACCCCTGGCCGGGGAACGTGCGTGAGCTGCGCAACGGGCTGGAGCGGGCGGTGCTGCTGAGCGACGGCCCCATCCGTCCGGACGACCTGTTCCACGGCGGCGTGGGCGGGGCTGTCGCAGGCGGCGGGAACGGTGGCCCGCTTCCCTTTCCCGCGACGCTGGATGAGATCGAGAAGGCGGCGGCGTTCGCCATGCTGGAGCGGGTGGACGGCAACAAGAGCGCGGCGGCCGACGCGCTGGGCATCAGCCGGTCGCGGCTGTACCGGCTGCTGGAGGGAACGGACGATGTATCGGAATGAGACAGGGCGTCGCGTCTCCGAACGGTGCCGATCGGTCGAAATCCAGCGACGGCGCGGGTTTTCAGGCGGCCCGGGCATTGCCCCATCGCCGCTGGAGCGCGACTGCACACCCCTTTGAAGTAACCGACATGCCGATCAAGCGATTTCTCCTCCTGCTGGCCCTGGTGCCCGCCCTGGCCGCCTGCGAGGACCCGTCGGGCGGAGGCGGCACGGTGGACGAGGACGATCTCGTCTTCATCCAGGCCGCGCCGAACGCGCCGCCGCCCCAGAGTACGGACACCACGTTCTGGGCGGTCAAGGGCCGCGACACGGAGCTCCGCCTCCGCTACCAGACCGGGCAGGAGTTCCTGCGCTTCCGCGTGCGTGACGGCGCGCTGCTGCGCCGACCGGACGGTTCCGCCATCGGCCAGGGCGACTCGGTGCAGATCCGCATCCGGGTGGTGAACTCGGGCGCCTTCAACTTCGAGTTCTCGCCCGCGGGGCTCAAGTTCGATCCCAAGGAGCCCGCCGAGCTGCGGGTGAACTACGCCTTCGCCGATCCGGACTTCGACGACGACGGCGACGTGGACGACGACGACGAGGACTTCGAGTTCGGCTGGTGGCGGCAGGAGGCTCCCGGGCTGCGGTGGGAGCGCATCGGCAGCGTGCGCGTGCACGATGCCGAAGAGGTGCGCGCGGACGTCACGGGGTTCACCCGCTACGCCCTGGCCGGCGGGCACTGAGCTCCATCGTGGACGCCACCGCCCCCCTTCCAGAGACGGAGCTGCTGGACCGCGCCCGCGCCCTGCGCGCGGCCGGGCAGTGGCCCGCGCTGGAGCGCCTGGGTTCCGGGCTTGCGCGCGAGGCCCTGCTGGCCGAGCCGGAGCTGGGGTTCCTGTACGCCCTGGCCTCCCGCGTGGTGGGGAGCACCGAACGCGCGCTGGAGGTGGCGGAACAGGTGGAGCGCGCAGCGGGGCAGCGCGGAGACCGCCGCGTTCGGGCCGAGGCGGCCAACCTGGCGGGCATCGCGCACTTCGAGGCGGGGCGGCTGGCGCGGGCCGAGGAGGTGTGGGGCGGGCTGCTGGAGGCCGCCGCCGGGTGGGGGGACGACGAGGCGGCCACCCGGGCCAGCAACAACCTGGGCGTGCTGGCCAACGTGCGCGGATGGCGCGACCAGGCGCTGGTGCACTACGAGCGCGCCCTGGCGGCGTACCAGCGCACCGGCAACGTGCGCGGCATGGCCGAAACGCACCACAACCTGGGGATCAGCTACCGCGATCTGGGCCTGGACCGCGAGGCCGACGCGCACTTCCGGCGGGCGATCGAGCTGGCGGGGCAGGCGGGCGCGGAAGACGTGGTAGCCATCGCCGAGACGGAGCGCGCATCCTTGCGGGCGCGCGCGGGAGACGGCGCCCTGGCGGAGGCGATGGTGGTGCGGGCGCTGGAGCGCTTCGAGCGCCTGGGCGAGCCGCTGGGCCGCGCCGACGCGCTGCGCGTACGCGCCTCCGCCGCCCACGCGCGGTCCCGCGAACAGGAGGCGTCCGAGTACCTCCAGTCGGCGCTGGAGATCGCGCGCCAGCACGCGGACCCGCTGCTGCTGGCGGAGGTGCAGCGCGACCGCGGGCTGCTCCTGCGCGACACCGGCGAGGTGGAAGGGGCGCGCGCGGCGCTGGAGGAATCCGCCGCCCACTTCGCCACCCTGGGCGCCGCCGCGGAAGCCGAGGCGGTCGCCTCCATCGCGCGGACCCTGAGCGAGCCGTAGTTCCGATCGCACCCGCCATCCCCAACGCACGGCCGCGCACAACACCAGAACGCCCACAGGAACAAGCCACTCCGCGCAGGCGGACTTCGTGTGCTTGTTGCAGCGAATTCATTCGCCCGTGCGCCGCCCACCAGAACAAGCCAGTCCGCGCAGGCGGACTGGCTGTCTTCGTTGCAGCGAATCCATCGGCCCCCGCAGGGCCGGCGCATCCCATTCCTCCGCCCAAAGGACACTTCCGGATCTCGCAAATCCGTACTGTGTCCAAACTTCCCCCCGCCACCCACTGGTGCCGCCGCGCGCGCGCCGCTATCCTATACTGACAGTTCTAAATGCGCCACGTGGCGGACGCGCCACATCCGCCGTGCCTCCGCCCTTCGCGCTGTCACCGTTCGTGACCAATCTCGACGTAACCGAACGATGCTTCCACCGACCGGGTCCGGTGCTGGCCCCGCTCGGGGGTGCGCAGGCTCGCTCAGGGAGCCACGTCGTAGAACGCGATGGACTTTTCGCGGTCGATGGTGGTGCGCATGGTCCACTCGCTGTCGAACAGCACCAGCGGCTTCTGCTTGGCGTCGTACACCAGCATGCGGCCGTGGCCGGAGGCAAGGCGGTCGATCTCGGCCTTGGGCGCATCCACCCACCGCGCCGCCACGAAGCTCATCCGCTCCAGCCGCGCGCGCACGTTGTACTCGTGCTCCAGCCGGTGCAGCAGCACGTCGAACTGCAGCTGCCCCACCGCGCCCACGATGGGTGCCGGGCCGGTGAGCGACTCGGCGTAGAACACCTGCGCCGCGCCCTCTTCGGAAAGCTGCTGCAGCCCGGTATCCAGCTGCTTGCGCTTCATGGGGTCGCCGATGACGATCCGCGCGAAGTGCTCGGGCGAGAACCGCGGGATGCCCCCGAACTCCAGCGTGCCGTCTGCCGAGAGCGTGTCGCCGATGCGCAGGTTGCCGCGGTCGTGAATGCCGATGACGTCGCCCGGCCACGCCTCGTCGATCAGCGTGCGCTCGCGCGCCATGAACTGCGTGGGGCTGGCCAGGCGGATGGGCTTGCCGGTGCGGACGTGCTTCACCTGCATCCCCGCCTCGAACCGGCCGGAGCACACCCGCACGAAGGCGATGCGGTCGCGGTGCTTGGGGTCCATGTTCGCCTGGATCTTGAAGACGAACCCCGTGAACTCGGGCTTTTCCGGATCGATGGTGCCCGTGCTGGACTCGCGCGGGCCCGGCGCCGGCGCAAGCTCCAGGAACCGCTTCAGGAAGGGCTCCAGCCCGAAGTTGGTGAGCGCGCTGCCGAAGAACACCGGCGACACGTCGCCCGCCAGGAACGCCTCGGGGCTGAACTCCGCCCCCGCCATCTCCAGCAGCTCCAGGTCTTCGAGCAGCTGGTTGATGGAGGCGTCGGGGAGCGCCGCCAGGATGTGCGCGTCGTCCAGCGTGCCCTCCTGCGCCGTCACCCGCGACGAGCCGTGGTCCTCGCCCCGCTCGAACAGGTACACCCGCTCCGACGGGCGGTCGTACACGCCCAGGAAGCGGTCCCCGTCCAGGATGGGCCACATCATCGGATAGCACTTCATCCCCAGCTCGCGCTCCACGTCGTCGATCAGCTGCAGCGTGGGCGCGCCCGGCCGGTCGCACTTGTTCACGAAGGTGAACACGGGGGTGCGCCTCAGCCGGCACACCTCGAACAGCTTGCGCGTCTGCTCCTCGACGCCCTTGCGGTTGTCCAGCAGCATCACGGCGCTGTCGGCCGCCATCAGCGTGCGGTAGGTGTCTTCGGAGAAGTCCTGGTGGCCGGGGGTGTCGAGCAGGTTGATGGACTTGCCGCCGTACTCGAACTGCAGGACGCTGGAGGTCACGGAAATGCCGCGCTCCTGCTCCATCTGCATCCAGTCGGAGGTGGCGTGGCGGGCCGCACGGCGCGCCTTGACGCTCCCCGCCAGGTGGATGGCCCCGCCGTACAGCAGGAGCTTTTCCGTGAGGGTGGTCTTGCCCGCGTCGGGGTGGCTGATAATGGCAAAGGTCCGCCGGCGGCGGACCTCTTCGCTCAACCTGCTCATGGCGGCTCGCTGGGTGGCTTTGGTCTACAGCCGCTGAATCTAACACGTTTCCGGCCCCGCCTCAACGCGTAGCCGTCTTCCCCGGGCGCCCGGCACGCCGCCGGAGCCCCGTTCAACCCCCTGCAAAGGGAAATTCGCATGACCACGAAGATTCGTATGATCGGCTCGCTGGCCCTGGTGCTGGCGTTGGGCGCCGCCGCCGCGTGCGGCGGCGATGGCCCGCCGACCCAGGCGCAGACGGGCACCATCTCCGGCAAGGTGTCGAACGGGGCCGCGGGGGTGGCCGGCGTAAGCGTCAGCATCGGGGGCGGAGGAAGCGCCACGACCGACGCCGGGGGCAACTTCTCCATCACCGGCGTGGCCACCGGCAACCGCGCGGTGGCCGTCGTCGTGCCGGCGGGCTTCATCACCGCCACGGCCACGGAAGAAACCATCAAGGGGGTCATGGTGAGCGCGGGGCAGACGGCGACGGTGAACTTCGCGCTCAAGCCGGGCGTCGTGGTCACGGCCACCAGCAACGTCTTCACGCCGCAGGTGGTTACCGTTCCCCCCGGCGCCACCGTCCGCTGGGTGGGTAGCTCCGGCACCCACACCGTCACCCCCGCCAACGCGGGACAGCCCGGTGCCTGGGCGTCGGCCAACCTGCCCGTGGGTGCCGTGTTCGAGCATACCTTCGGCACCACGGGAGCCTTCCCCTACCTGTGCATCCCGCACCAGGCCATGGGGATGACGGGCACCGTCAACGTCGGCGGCTGAGCCGGCCCTCCGCGCGCGCCGGCCGTCCGGCGCGCGCGGACGACGGGCGTCTGTTCAGGACCCTCGCCCGGCCAGCTAGCGCCCCGCGGCAGAGAGCGCGGTGGCGATCCAGCTTCCAAGCGCGCTGCCCATGATCGAGACCAGCACGAGCTCGTCACCCCCCGTGCCCCACGTGGCGATGCCGAGCGCGCCCACCGCCGCGACCGCGGCCGTGTAGGCACCCATCACCCACCGGGGCCAGCCGGGGCGCATCTTCAGGGCTCCCGCCGTGGGGATCACCAGCGCTCCGGTGGCCAGGGCAGCCGTCAGCAGCCGGTCGTCGCCGGTGGCCAGCCCGGCGATCCCCGCCCCGATCGCCGCTGCCAGCAGCACCGCCAGCAGCGCGCCCGCCAGCACCCGCCCGCGGTCGACGGCGGCGCGTCCCTTCTGGTCCAGCGCCAGCAGCGCGTCGAACAGCGGGTCGGCCGCCCAGGTCATCAGCACGAACACCCCGTACGCCATCAGCAGGGGAACGATGAACGGCGCCAGCGCCGGCTGCGCGTTCCTCACCCGCCGCAGCACGTTGTATCCCACCACGCCCCCCACGATCACCAGCCACCGCGTTTGCGGCGACAGCGCGTCCATCCACAGGAAGTACCGCAGCATCAGGCGGTACACCGGGTTGCGTGCCTTGAGCGCGGCCACCAGCCCCTCGCGCGCCCACTCCTGCCCGGGGTCGATCTCCAGCGCGTGGTAGAAGTGGGGAAGCGCCGAGTCGGGCGCCGCCCCGCCCTGCAGCGCCTGCCATCCGCGCCCGGCGCGGGCGAAGGCGTTGTGGGGGTCGGCGGCGGACGCGTCGACGAATGCCTGCTCGGCCTCGGGCGAGCGCAGCACCTGCAGCGCCAGCGCGCGCAGGTTGGCGCACGCGGGATGCTCCGGGTCCACCGCCAGCCCCCGATCCGCCGCGGCCACCGTGCCCGCCCAGTCCTTTCGCTCGGCCAGGCAGCGGGCCGCCAGCGCGTGCGGCTCGGGGCTGCCGGGGTTCAGGACCGCGGCCTCGCGGGCGCATCCCAGTGCCTCGCTGAACTGCTTCGCGTCGGCCAGCACGTGGCCCAGCGCCCAGTGGCAGTACCCCAGCTCGGGCTCGTCTTCCACCGCCTGGCGCGCCTGGGCCAGGGCCTCGTCGCCGCGCTTGAGCGCCGCCAGGCACAGCGCCCGCAGCGAACGGCTGGCGGCATCGTACGGGTCCGTTTCCAGCCAGCGGGCCAGCAGCTGCTCGGCCTCGGCGAAGCGCCTTTCGTGAAGGGCGTTGACGATCTGGGTCGACGAATCGGAGTACACGGAACCGCTCGGATCGGGGGATTGTCGCGGGGATGTATCATGATAAACGAGGGCCCGGGCTTCGCAAAAGCCCGGGCCCCTGATGCTGGGCGGATTCCGACGCGCTTCGGCCAGTCCGGCGCATTTGTCATCCCGATGGAGCGGCCCCGGCGAGCCAGCCTGAACACCGCAGACCGCAGCGACTGAGGGATCCGCCACACACTCCGCGAAAACCGCCGTGGTCGCGGGGGCACCCGACCAGCCGTGCTCGGCCGAGGAACCGGTGCATCGCCGGGCGCCCCCCATCCCCAGCCCTTCCCCCGCAAACCCCGCGGGGGAAGGG
>NZ_DATBNB010000453.1 GCF_036554565.1 Longimicrobium sp.
CGTGGTGGGGCTCGACGCCGCCACTCTCACCCCCGCGTGGGGGTGGCCCGAAACGGGGACGCAGGCGCTGGCCGTGGCCGTGTCGCCGCTGGGCGACCGCGTGTACGTGTCGGTGGACGAGGCGGAAGACGGCAAGGCCCAGGTGCAGGTGCGCGACGCGGCCACCGGGCGGGTGCTCTTTCGCGCGGAGCAGGCCAGCGCCCTGCGCGCGCTGGCCGCCGCCCCCGACGGCACCCTGTTCGGCGTCACGGAGGGCGCCGTCGTCCGGCTGCGGCACGAGGGGCAGGTGCTCCGGCGGGTGTGGTCGGTGTCGCCGAAGGTGGGCGACGCGGCGGAACTGCGGATGGACCCCACGGGGCGGCGGGTGGCGGTGCTGGGCAGGGGAAGCGGCGCCACCCTGGCGGTGCTGGACGCGGGCGACGGCCGGGTGCTGGGACAAACGAAAACGGCGCCCCTCGACGCCGCGTTCGGCGTGGATGGGCGCCTGTACCTGCTGGAGCGCCGTGCCGTGCGGATCGTCCGCTAGCTCAGTGGCCCAGGTCCGACGTGTCCTTGCCCTTCATCATCAGCCCCGCCACCAGGAAGGGCAGCGAGTTCAGGGCAAAGCTGAAGAACGCCGCGTAAACCAGGTACTGGTTGCCCCACATCAGGCCGGCGATCAGGGCGGCGATCGCCGGAAGGGTCATCAGCACGGCGGCGATCATGGCGAACTTCATCGGTCCGTCTCCAGAAGCGGTGCGTTGTCGCGGGTCGGGTGCCGCAAAGGCGCGCCAACCTACGCGCCCGCCCCGCCCTCCGGCAAGGGCCGCATCCGGCATGGACGGTGCCATCAGCCCCGGACCCGCTCAGGCTGCTCCCGTCGGCTGTAGCAGATGATGCGTCTAGAAGCCGCACTGAAGCGGGCGAAACGTTTGCGCGGCCGGGGGGCGGTCGCTATACTGTTCTGATTCCCGCATTCCCAGACGTTCCCAAAGGTCCCGCTGCCTTCCTTGAAGGTACTGCTTCTCGACGCTGACCGCAGCCTTGGTCGAACGCTCGAACCGGAGCTGGACGACGCGGAGCTCCACGCCGCGTCGTCGCTTTCGGATGGGCTGCGCCTGATCGCGTCGAGATCGTGGGACCTGATCCTCCTGGACGCCGATTTTTCGGGCGCGGGAATGGAGCTGCTGGGCCGGCTGCACGGCGACGGGGGCATGGCGCCGGTGGTGCTGCTTTCGTCGCAGCCGACGATGGACCTGGCCATGGAGGCCATCCGGCACGGGGCGCACGACGTGCTTCCCAAGCCGCTGCCGCGCGGCCGGGTGCGCGAGATCCTGGTGGGGATCGAGGAGATCAAGCGGCTGCGCCCGCTCCCCGAGGTCATCAGCCCGGACGGCACCACCATCGTGGGCGCCAGCTCGCAGATGATGGGCGTGTTCAAGTCGGTGGCGCGCGCCGCCACCAGCGACGCCACCGTGCTGGTGCTGGGCGAAAGCGGTACCGGCAAGGAAATGGTGGCCCGCGTGCTCCACTCCCGCTCCAACCGGTCGCGCGGGCCCTTCGTGGCCATCAACTGCGCCGCCATCCCCGAGAACCTGCTGGAAAGCGAGCTGTTCGGCCACGAGAAGGGCGCGTTCACGGGCGCCATCGGCCGGCGGATCGGGCGCTTCGAGCGGGCGAACGGCGGCACGCTCTTCCTGGACGAGATCGGCGACATGTCGATGGCGCTGCAGAGCAAGATCCTGCGGGCCATCCAGGAGCGCGAGGTGGAGCGGGTGGGCGGCGGATCGCCGGTGTCCATCGACGTGCGCATCGTGGCGGCCACCAACCGCGACCTGGCGCAGGCGGTGCGGGAGGGCAAGTTCCGCGAAGACCTGTACTACCGACTGGCGGTGGTCACGGTGATGCTTCCGCCGCTGCGCCAGCGCGGCGACGACCTGGACCTGCTCTCCCTGCACTTCTTCGCCCATTACGCACGAGAGCACGCGCGCCCCATTCGCGCCGTAGCGGAAGAAGTGTTCAACGTGATGCACCGCCATCCCTGGCCGGGCAACGTCCGGCAGCTGCGGAACGCGGCCGAGCGGGCGGTGGTGATGGCGGATGGCGAGATCCTGCTTCCGCAGCACCTGCCGACGGACATCCTGAACCCGCCGGAGGCCGCGGCGGACGGCGACGGCGGCGGGCAGGACGCGGCCGAGCCGCCCATGGTGACGCTGGAAGAGATGGAAAAGCGGATGATCCGCCGCGCGCTGCGCGAAACCGCCAACAACGTGACGGTGGCGGCCGAGCGGCTGGGAATTCACCGGAACACGCTCCGGCGAAAGATCCAGGACTACGGGCTGGGGCAGGGCTGACACCCCCCTGGCCCCGCGCTTGCAGCGACTGGTCCGTACACTTCTGCATTGCACCGGATGGGTGCACTGTGCCCACTTCCGGTGCGGAAGCGCCCCCCGGACGCCGTGGCCAGACGGTATCTATTTCTGGCCTAAGCCGTTATGTTCCAAGCAGTTGACGCGCACGCCGATCCCCGGCGCGCCGCGGTACGCGCCCTGCACTGGCGCAATCGTCCCCTCTGTTCACCACCCCGGAGGAGTTTGATGATCCACCTCATTCGTAAGCTGGGCTGCACGGTCGCCGTCGCGCTGCTGGTTCTCTCGGCCGGATGCACCGACGCGGCTTCGCCGCTGTCGGCGCGGGCGGGCGAGCCGGCGTTCAACACCGGTGGCGGCCCGGACGTCGCTGCGCTGGCCCGCTTCAAGACGAAGCCGCAGATCACCATCGCGTGGGCGAAGAAGTGGATCGGCCCGGAAGGCGGACGGCTGGACTTCTACGGGTTCGCCATCGAGGTGCCCGCCGGCGCGGTCGACAAGGTGACGATGTTCACCATCCGCCTCCCGGTGGATCCGAACGGGTCGGACTACGTGCTGGCCGAGTTCGGCCCCCACGCGCAGCCGTTCAACAAGCCGGTCAGCATCGAGCTGCCCTACGGCAACACCAGCATCGAGGGCTCGGCCAGCCCCACCATCGTGTGGTGGAACAACGGCTGGGTCGACATGGGCGCCAGCATCACGGCCGACGGCCTGCGGCTGCGCACCAGCACCGACCACTTCTCGGAGTACGGCACGACGACACAGCGCGGCGGTGCCATCGTGGTATCCGGCGGCTGAACGCACTTCAAAAGCCTTGGCAGTGTCTCTCTCCGAAGCTACGCTAGAGCAACTTCTTCAGTTCCTCCCGGCGATCGAGGAACTGGAAGTTCTCCGCTTGCGGATGATCGTGGCCGCCGCGCCCGATCCCGAGAAAGCGTGGGATAGCTCGAGTTCGTACGCGACCATCGACAAGCGAATCCTCACGCCCGAGAACGTCGAGCAGTCGCTCGATGCTGCTGAAAGTGCGTTGCGGGATTACGTGTCGATGCTCCACGACGGCCTCCGACCGGCGTTCCGCAGCTATTTCGCCGGTGACGCGGAGGGAGCCGCGCGCCACCTCCTCGTCCTCGGTGAGCAGCACGAAGGCGTCGGCCGGGCCAGGGGGGCCGAGCAGTGCTACAAGGCAGCGCTCATGATGTCGCTGCCGCTGGCCGACAAGTCCCTCCAGGTGCTCGCGTTGCGGCGGATGGGGCGCGTAGCCCTCGCGCTGGCGCATCTGCCCGAAGCCACGTCGTACTACGAGCGCAGCGCCGAGCTGGCGCGCGATTCCGGCGACGTGCGCGCCGAGGTCGCGGCCCGAACGGGCGTCGGCAACGTGCGCATGTACCAGGGCCGCTGGCCCGATGCGGAGCGCATCTACCGTGAGGCCCTCGACCTCGCGCAGACCGTCGATTCCTCCGACGCCACCCTGGAGCTGGGGCAGCTGTACAACAACCTGGGGAGCGCGACCACGCGTACCGGCGAGCTGGACGAGGCCGAGCAGTGGCTGGAGCGGGCCCTCGCGGTGTGGGAAGAGGTGAAGTCGCCGATCGACCAGGGGGTGTGCCTGATGAACCTGGGGCACCTTCGCGAGAACCAGGAGCGGCTTGCGGAAACGCAGGAGGCGTACGAGGCGGCGCTCGCGCTGCCGGTGCCCACCTCGTTCAAGTCGCTCGCGGCGGCGGACCTCGCGGACATCTACCTCAAGGAAGGCTTCGTCACCCGGGCCGAGGAGATGGCGCGCGTGGCCGAGGAGCACGCGATCGCGGCGTCTTCTCCGTACTCGCTGGCCTACATGTACCGGAACCGCGGCAACCTGGCGCGAGCCCGCGGGCACGAGGACGGCTTCACGTTCTACGAGAAGGCCCTGGAGATCGCCCGCGCGAAGGGGTATCCCTCCCTGGAGGCGGACACACTGGCGGATTACGCCGAGCTTCGGCGCGTCACGGGCGGTGTGGAAGAGGCCGAGGCATACCTGGAGCGCGCGCGCGACATCTTCGCCCAGCTCGGGGCGTCGCAGAACGCGGCGCGCGTGCAGCGGAGTCTCGACGCGCTGCGATCGGGGATCGAGGTTTCCGTGGCGGCCGCGGGCGATTAGCGTCGCTTCAGCGAACTACGGCGTTCGGCGGGGCTTCCGGAATCGGGAGCCCCGTTCGTTTTGTGGCACCGCAGACCCGGCCCGAACATTGCCCCCGTGCGGCGGGTACGTCACCATCCCCGATCCACCCGGCCGCGGCGTTCATCCGCGGCCGCGCCACGCCCTGACCAGAACCCGCGTGCCCGGTTCACGCATCTCCGCCGCCGTTGCGCGCCTGGCGCTGCCCGCGCTGGCCCTGGGGGCCGCGCTTCCGGCGGCGGCCCAGGACGGCGGGTGCTCCGACGGCCGCGTGTCGGAAATCTTCATCGACGTGGGCGACGTGTTCGAGCTGGGCAGCCCCGACCTGGAGCCCCGCCTGAGCCGCGTGTACCGCGCGGCGAACGACATGCACCTGCGCACCCGCGAGTCCATCATCGCCCGCGAGCTGCTGTTCGAGGCGGGCCAGTGCTACCGCTCCGCGCTCCTGGCGGATTCCGAGCGCACCCTGCGCAGCTTTCCCTTTCTGGCCGATGCCAGCGTCTTCGGCGTGCGGCAGCCGGACGGCAACTGGCACGTGGTGGTGCGCACCCGCGACGAGTGGTCTACCCGGCTGGAGCCGCAGATGGACGGCGACTCCGACGGATGGGGGCTGATCGGGGTGGAGTTCCGCGAAGAGAACGTGCTGGGCAGGGGGCTGCAGATCAGCCTGTTCGCCAAGGAGTACCAGCGGGAGCGGGTGTACGGCGGCTCGGTTTCTACCCCGCAGCTGTTCGGAACGCAGGTGGACGCCGAGCTGGGGCTGGAGCGCACGCCGGTGGGCGTGGCCGTCACGCAGCGGCTGGCGTACCCGTTTCGCGGCGAGAACGGGCGCTGGGCCTGGCGCCAGCAGTTCGAGCGCATGGAGCGCAACTTCGAGTTCTTCGTGCCGCGGGAGGATGGGGGCGTCCGCCGCACCTACTTCGCCGAGAAGCGCCAGTCGTTCGACGTGGGGACAGTGACGCGGTTCGGGCCGCGGGGAAGCCTGACGCTGCTGGGCGTGGCGCTGGCGGGGGAGCGCACCGAGTATCCGCGCGACTGGCTGAGCATGGACGGGGACGGCGGCCAGCCGGTGCCCGTGGCGGGCAACCCGCCGCTGCAGGTGGAGCCTGTGCCGGTGACGGGGCTGGACACGCTTTCCAGCGTGCGCGTGGTGTTCCTGGCGGGGCACCGCAGCGTGTACTTCAAGCGCCTCCGCGGGCTGGATGCCGTCCACGGCACCGAGGACGTGCGCATGGGCATCGACGTGGAGGCGGGCGTGGGCCGCAGCCTATCGGCGCTCTCCACCGACGACGACCTGTCGGTGGCGGTGGGGGTGATGGCGGCGGGAGACCTGATTCCCGGCGTGCTGGCGGGGGTGCGCGCGACGGCTGAGGGGCGGCGCGACTACGGCGCGGAGCCGGAGCGTTCGGAGTGGCGCGACCTCTTCGGCCAGTTCGACGGCTGGGCGTACTGGCGCCCGCACGCGGAATCGCGCCACACCTTCGTGGCTGCGGTTTCGGCCGCGGGCGGGTTCCGCACGCGGGTGCCGTTTCAGCTCACGCTGGGGCACCGGGCCGGGGTGCGGGGGCTTCCCGCCCACGCGTATCCGGGCGAGCGGCGGGCGGTGGCCACGCTGGAGCACCGCGCATACCTGGGCTGGCCGAACTCGCGGCTCTTCGACCTGGGCTCGGCGGCGTTCGTGGACGTGGGCAAGATGTGGGCGGGGGGCGATGCCTTCGCGGCCAGCTCGCCCGTGGCCATGAGCGTGGGCGTGGGATTGCGGGCGGCGTTCCCCCCGGGGTCGCGGCGCACCTACCGCCTGGACGTTGCCACGCCGCTCGTCGGCGGCGTCCCCGGCCGCAGGCTGACGGTGACGCTGGGCATCGGCCAGGCGGTGGGCCGCAACAACGCGGGCGAAGACGCGCAGCTGCGCCGCAGCTCCCGCCGCCCCCTCTCGGCCTCGCTGTTCAGCTTCCCCGACTGAACGTCGCACTCTCGCACTCTCGCACTTTCGCACTTTCGCACTTTCGCACTCTCGCCCTTCCCTCGTGTCCGACACCTTCACCACGCTCGCCGCGCCCGCCGAGGCGCAGATGCGCGAAAAGGCCTCGACGTTCCTGGCCTACGCGGCGCCGGTGGAAAACGAGGCCGAGGCGCGGGCCATTCTCGCGGAGCGCGGCAAGGCGATGTGGGACGCCACCCACCACTGCTCCGCGTGGTCGCTGCGCGACGGAACGCGCCGGGCGAACGACGGCGGCGAGCCCGGCGGGAGCGCGGGCCCGCCGATCCTCGCGGCCATCGAGGGCGCGGGGCTCACCGACTGCGTGGTGATCGTCACCCGCTACTACGGCGGAACCAAGCTGGGCGTCGGCGGGCTGGTGCGCGCGTACGGCGACGCGGCGGCCGCGGCGCTGCAGGCGGCGCCCCGGCGCGTGGGCACGTACGCGGAACGGCTGGCGGTGCGCTACCCGTACGAGCACACGGCCGCGGTCATGCGGGCGCTGGAGCGGGGGGGTGCGGAGGAGGTGGAGCACGGCTATGCGCCGGAGGGCGACGCCGGAACGGTGGATTTCACCCTGCCGCGGGGGCGCGTCCCGGCCCTTGCGGACGAGCTGCGGGAGGCGACGGCGGGGGCAGTTGCGCCGGAGCGCGGGGGCGAATGCGTGCTCTATCGGAACGCGAAAACCTGATCGGCGTATTCCTACGCGTGTTCACTCCGCGGCGCACCCGCGGACCCCACTCGACACGTGATTGCCGGCCCTCCTCTTCCGGGCCCGGCGCGCGCCAGAGCGCACCCGAAGGAGATCCACGGATGGATGGAGCCGTGCTCGCCGAGCCCATCATGGAGCGGTTGAGGAAACGCAACCCCGCGTATCACGAAACCGCGTACCTCTTCATCCTTGCCGCACTCCACTTCACCATCGAGCGCGTGGGCGAGGCTCGCCACATCACGGGCCGCGAGCTGGCCGAAGGGGCCCGCGACCTGGCCATCGAGCGCTTTGGGCTGATGGCTCGCTCGGTCCTGGAGTACTGGGGCATCCGCACCACCCGCGACCTGGGCGAGCTGGTGTTCGCGCTGGTGGACTGCGGGGTGCTCGTAAAGCAGGACGGCGACTGCGTGCGCGACTTCGAGGACGTGTTCTGCTTTCGCGCCGCCTTCGAGCAGAACTATCCCTGGTGCTGCTCGCGCCAGATGCAGGATTCCTGACCCGCATCTCCCCCACAAAACACCCGAGATCCACCCGCCTTCTCCGCGCCCTGGCTGGAACAGCCCTTGCGGCGCGCGGCCCCGGTCCGTGTGTGCGGGGCGGGGAGAACCTTCAGGGGAGGGGGAGAGGCCATGCCGGACGAGCGTGAGTTTCCGCAGTGCCGAAAGTGCAGCCAGGGCGTGCTGCTGCCGCTGTCGGACTATGGCCGCGACGGGGCGCCCATCACCTACAAGGCCTGGGTGTGCACCAACCCCGACTGCGGGTTCAACATCCGCATCGACAACGGCGAGATCAGCTTCGGCCGCACCATCGGCCAGAGCTTCAAGTGACGCCCCGATCCGCATGACCACCCGGCCCACGGCGCCCGCGCGCCGTGGGCCGTTCGCATCCCATCCGCCATGACCCACGATCCCCCGTTCTTCGCCGCGCCGCGTGTTCCCGTCCTCACCGCGGACGAGATGCGGCGGTGGGACGAGCATTCCATCCACACGGCCGGCATCCCCGAGCGCGTGCTGATGGAATCCGCGGGACGCGCCGCAGCATCCGTCATCCACCATCTGTATCCCGATGGACGGGTGGTCGCCGCGGTGGGAAGCGGCAACAACGGGGGCGACGCGATGGTGGTCGTCCGCACGCTGCGGGCGTGGGGGCGCGACGTGGCCGCGGTGCAGATCGGCAGCCGCCCGTCCGATCCGGCGCTGCTGCACGGGTGGGACGTGCCCTCCATCCCGGCGGAGGACGCGGACGAGGCCTTTCGCACCGCGGGGGTGATCGTCGATGGACTCCTGGGCACCGGCGCGTCGGGAGCCCCGCGCGGCGCGTACGCCCGGGCGATCGAGGCCATCGAGCGAAACGGGCGCCCCGTCGTGGCGCTGGACGGGCCATCGGGCGTGGACCTGGCCACGGGTGCGGCGGAAGGTGTGGCGGTCCACGCGGACGTGACCGTCACCTTCGGCGCGCCGAAGCGGGGCCTGCTGCTGTTCCCCGGGCGGGAGCGGGCGGGGCGGATCGTCGCGGTGGAGATCGGGTTCGCGCCGCTGGAGGACGCGGATGCGCGGCTGATCACGCCGTCGTGGGCCCGCGGCGTCCTGTCTCCCGTTCCGCCGAACGCGCACAAGGGGATGATGGGCAAGGTGTCCATCGTCGCGGGGCGGCGAGGGATGTCGGGCGCGGCGGTGCTGGCGGGATTCGGGGCGCTGCGGGCGGGGGCGGGGATGGTGTCGATCGTCTCGCCGGATGCGAATCGCGAGATCATCCAGTCCTCCCTCCCCGAAGCACTGTACGTGGATCGCGATGCGCTCGGTCCCGGCTTCCAGTCCGGCTCGCAGGCCGTCGTCGCCGGGCCGGGGATGGGCACGGACGACGAGGCGCTGGACCTGCTCGGCATGATCGCGCGAGGCAGCGACGTGCCGCTGCTGCTGGATGCGGATGCGCTGACGCTTCTCGCCCGCGATCCCGATCTGCGCGACGCGATCGACCGGCCGCTGGTGCTCACCCCGCACCCAGGGGAGATGGGCCGCCTGATCGAAAAGACGGTCCAGGAGATCACGGCGGACCCGTTCGGCGCGGCGACGGAGGCCGCGGAGCGCTTCCGCTGCACCGTGCTGCTGAAGGGAAATCCATCGCTCGTCGCGAGCGAAGGGGAGCCGACGCTGGTGAACGTGGCGGGGCACTCGGGGCTGGCGACGGGCGGCAACGGCGACGTGCTGAGCGGGGTAATCGGCGCCTTCCTGGCGCTCGGGATGGAGCCGCGAGACGCCGCCGGGGCCGCGCTGTACTACGCCGGCCGCGCGGCGGAGATCGCCGGCCGGGGCCGCGGGCTCATCCCCCGCGACGTCGCCGAGGCGCTTCCCGCGGCGCTGGAGGAGGAGGTGGGGCGGGGGAGCGCGCTCGGGCTGCCGGGGATCCTGCTGGATCTGCCGGCGGCGCGGTAGGCGTGGCGGGAGGGCCAAGGTGGGTCAGCCGCGGCCCTGCACGGGCGAATGAATTCGCTGCAATAACCACACGATGTCCGCCTTCGCGGACGAGCTTGCTGTCGTGGGGCTTCGATGGTGAGGCGCGCCCCGGCCTCTGCCCTCGAGTGAGTTTTTTCTGGGTCCAGCGCACCATACTCGGACCGACCACAAACCTGTCATCCAGAGGCCCGGGCGCACTGGACCGGCCCGCAGTGCATACCACGCAGGGCCGTGGGATCTTGCCGCGGAAGCCACTTGGTCAGGGCGCGGCAGCGACACGGAACCCTGAGCCTCGGTCCTGATTCTCGCTTGGGTTCGCGCCCCAAGCCCTGCACGGGCGAATGAATTCGCTGCAACGACCACACGAAGTCTGCCTTCGCAGACTACATGCTTGGGTGTGGTGCACGCTCGGTGGCGCGCTTCTGAAGTTGACAGTCGCGCGGCGGAAAAGTACGTTCCGCAGGCAGGCTTTCCGTCGAAATCACGACCCACTCACTCGCGCCCACGCGGTCCCGAATACATGGCGATCATCACCGAGATCCACGCACGCGAGATCCTGGATTCGCGCGGCAACCCGACGGTCGAGGCCGACGTCCTGCTCTCGAGCGGCGCCAGCGGGCGGGCGGCCGTGCCCAGCGGAGCGTCCACCGGCGAGCACGAGGCCGTGGAGCTTCGCGACGGTGACGACAAGCGCTACCTGGGCAAGGGCGTCACGCGCGCGGTCGAGAACATCGAGGACCAGATCGCCGAGGCGCTCACCGGCTACGACGCCTACGACCAGGTGGCCGTCGACCGCACGATGATCGAGCTGGACGGCACCCCCAACAAGAGCCGCTTGGGTGCCAACGCCATCCTCGCCGTTTCGCTGGCCACGGCCCGCGCCGCCGCCGACGACGCGGGGCTGCCGCTGTACCGCTACCTGGGCGGCGCGATGGCCAACGTCCTTCCCGTTCCCATGCTCAACATCCTGAACGGCGGCGCGCACGCCGGCAACAACGTGGACTTCCAGGAGTTCATGGTGATGCCCATCGGCGCCGAAACGTTCAGCGAGGGGCTGCGGATGGGCGTGGAGGTGTTCCACGCGCTCAAGAAGGTGCTCGGCAAGGCGGGAAAGAGCACCGCCGTGGGCGACGAGGGCGGGTTTGCGCCGGACCTCAAGGACAACGAAGAGGCCGTCGCCGTCATCCTGCAGGCCATCGAGCAGGCCGGCTACCGCCCCGGCGAAGACCTGGTGCTGGCGCTGGACGTGGCGGCGTCGGAGATGTTCCGCGACGGCGGCTACGTCTTCCACAAGTCGTCGGGCGAGCGCAAGACGCCGCAGGAGATGGTGGAGTTCTACACCGAGTGGTGCCGCCGCTACCCCATCCGCTCCATCGAGGACGGGATGGACGAGAACGACTGGGACGGCTGGAAGGCGCTGACCCAGGCCGTGGGCGCGAACATCCAGCTGGTGGGCGACGACCTGTTCGTCACCAACACCGAGCGCCTGGCGCGCGGCATCAAGGAAGGCATCGGCAACGCCATCCTGCTGAAGGTGAACCAGATCGGCACGCTCACGGAGACGCTGGACGCCATCCGCATGGCGCGCAAGGCGGGCTTCAACGCCGTGATGTCGCACCGCTCGGGCGAAACGGAAGACACCTTCATCGCCGACCTGGCGGTGGCCACCGGCGTCGGCCAGATCAAGACGGGAAGCGCCAGCCGCACCGACCGCGTGGCCAAGTACAACCAGCTCCTGCGCATCGAGGAGCACCTGGGCGACGCGGCCCTGTATCCCGGACGCGGCCTGTGGCGGTGAACCCGCGCGCGTTCCGCCGCCTGGCGACGGGCGGGGTGCTGGCCCTGGCGGCGTACTACGCGCTGTGGGGGGGCGAGTACTCCGCCTTTCACCTGCGGCGGCTGGACGCCGACCGCCGCGAGGCCGAAACGCGGCTGGCGGACACGCGCGGGCAGGTGGATTCGCTCAAGGTGCTGGCGCGTACGCTGGAGCGTGACGACGCGGCCGTGGAGCGCATCGCCCGCGAGCGCTTCGGGATGATCCGCGACGGCGAGCTGCTGTACCGCTTCGTCCCGGTAGACTCGGCGGCCGCGCCGAAGTAGGCGGAACGGCTCGCCGGGGGTTGACCCGGAGCCCGGGATTCCATACCTTTGTCGTCCTGATCGCGGGGTGGAGCAGCCTGGTAGCTCGTCGGGCTCATAACCCGAAGGTCGCGGGTTCGAATCCCGCCCCCGCTATTGGACCGGGCCGGTCCTCGTAACACAGGGCCGGCCCGGTTTCGTCGGCAGGGTAGCTCAGCTGGTTAGAGCGCACGACTCATAATCGTGAGGTCGGGGGTTCGAGCCCCCCCCCTGCTACTCACGAATCAAAGGCGCCGCAAGGGTTTTTACCCTTCCGGCGCTTTTCGTTGCTGGTGCCTGCGTAGGCGCGGGGCCGTATGCCCGACGCTGGGCCCTCCT
>NZ_DATBNB010000454.1 GCF_036554565.1 Longimicrobium sp.
CGCGACACCCTGCTCGGCTTCTACCGCACCATGCTCCTGGCGCGCCGGCTCGACGACAAGGAGATCCAGCTCAAGCAGCAGAACAAGATCTTCTTCCAGATCTCCGGCGCGGGCCACGAGGGCATCCAGGTGGCCGCCGCGGCGCACGCCCGCCCCGGGTACGACTGGTTCTACTTCTACTACCGTGACCGCGCGTTCTCGCTGGCGCTGGGGATGACGGCGCTCGACCAGCTGCTGCAGGCCGTGGGCGCCGAGGCCGACCCGTCGTCGGGCGGCCGCCAGATGCCCTCCCACTGGGGCCACCACAAGCTGAACATCGTCAGCACCTCGTCGCCCACGGGAACGCAGTTCCTGCAGGCGGTGGGCACCGCCGAGGCGGCCATGCGCGCCCGCAAGGTGGGCGAGCCGCTGGTGGAGGCCACCCGCGCACACGGCGACGAGGTGGTGTTCGTCACCACGGGCGACGGCACCACGTCGGAAGGCGAGTTCTGGGAAAGCCTCAACTCGGCCAGCAACCTCAAGCTCCCCGTCGTCTACATCGTCGAAGACAACGAGTTCGCCATCTCCGTTCCGGTGGAGGTGAACACGGCGGGCGGCAGCATCAGCAAGCTGGTCGTGGGCTTCCCCGACCTGTACATCCAGACCTGCGACGGCACCGACCTCTGGGAAAGCCACGAGGTGATGGGCCGCGCGGTGGAGTACGCCCGCAGCCGCAAGGGCCCCGCGCTGGTGCACGCCAAGGTCATCCGCCCGTACAGCCACTCGCTGTCGGACGACGAGAAGTTCTACAAGACCGACGCCATGCGCGCCGACGAGGCCCTCCGCGACCCCATCACCCGCACGGCCACGCGGCTGGTGGAGCTGGGGATGGCCACGGCCGACGAGCTGGCGCAGATGGAGGCCGAGGTGAACGCCGAGGTGCAGCGCGCGACGGACGAGGCGCTGGCGTCGCCGCAGCCGGACCCGTCGACGGCCATGCTGTACCTGTTCTCGCCCGACGTGGACCCCACGGCCGAGCAGTTCGACACCGAGGACGATCCCCGGCCGTCGGGCGGCGAAACGACGATGGTGGACCTGATCAACTCCACGCTGCGCGACGAGATGCGGCGCGACCCGCGCATCGTGGTGTTCGGCGAGGACGTGGCCGACGTCAGCCGCGAGGAGATGATCAACGACGTCAAGGGCAAGGGCGGCGTCTTCAAGGTGACGGCCGGCCTGCAGCGCGAGTTCGGCGGCACGCGCGTGTTCAACTCGCCGCTCGCGGAGGCCAACATCGTGGGCCGGGCCATCGGGATGGCGCTCCGCGGGCTGAAGCCGGTGGTCGAGATCCAGTTCTTCGACTACATCTGGCCGGCGATGATGCAGATTCGCGGCGAGCTGGCCACCATGCGGTACCGCAGCAACAACACCTTCGCGGCGCCCGTGGTCATCCGCACCACCTACGGCGGATACCTGAAGGGCGGCAGCATCTACCACTCGCAGACGGGCGAAAGCCTGTTCGCGCACTGCCCCGGGCTGCGGGTGGTGCTGCCGTCGAACGCGACGGACGCGGCGGGGCTGCTGCGCACGGCCATCCGCTGCGAAGACCCAGTGCTGTTCCTGGAGCACAAGCACCTGTACCGCCAGGTGTACAACAAGGGGCAGTATCCCGGCCCCAACTTCATGATCCCCTTCGGCAAGGCGAAGAAGGTCCGCGAGGGCACCGACGTGACGGTGGTGGCCTGCGGCGCGCTGGTGCAGCGCTCGCTGGTGGCCGCCAAGGTCGCCCAGGAGCGCCACGGCATCAGCACCGAGGTGATCGACCTTCGCTCGCTGGCGCCGTTCGACATGGAGAGCATCGCCGAGTCGGTGAAGAAGACCAACCGGGTGATCGTGGCGCACGAGGACTCGCTCTCGTGGGGCATTGGCTCCGAGATCGCGGCCCGCATCGCCGACGACCTGTTCCCCTGGCTGGACGCGCCGGTGAAGCGCGTGGCGTCGATGGACACGTGGGTGGCCTACGCGCCGCAGGTGGAGCGCGCCATCCTCCCCGAGCCCGAGGACGTGCTCGCCGCCATCGAAGAGATCAAGGCATACTGACCTGATCCGCTTCGCAGAAAGCCCCGCCCGGAAGCATCCGGGCGGGGCTTTTTTGCGTCCACATCCACCCTCGCATGGTGCCTGGCGTGCGAGGCCCGCCCCTTCCAAGCCATAGGCGTGACGGAGTTTACCCTGCACCTTGCGGGAACGATGGCGGTGAAGACAGGATGGCACTTCGTCCACTTGTCTCCCGCGAGAGCCTTCCGCGCGGTTCACATCAACGTTAACTTCGGATGCGCGAGATTGAGTTCTACAGCACCCGCTCCGGGAGGTCGCCCGTCGAGGATTTTCTCGCACAGCTGCCCGAAGGTGCGGTAGTGAAAATCCACGCGGCACTCGAGGCGCTCCGTAAGTTTGATCGGGTTTCGCCCACGCACCTGAAGAAGCTGCGCGGTACGAATGGGTTGTGGGAAATACGCGTCCAGCACACCGGAATCGCATACCGCCTGTTGAGCTTCTTCGAGGGTTCGCGGCTCATCGTCGTCCTCACCGCCTTTGTGAAAAAAACGGAACGGGTTCCGGTCCTGGAGATAGAACTCGCTCACCACCGCCAGCGCGACTACCTGAACAGGAAACGTCAGCATGGATGACCTTGATCGGAGCATCGCCCGGGCTGCGCTTCGCAATCCGGAATTTGCCGACCTCTACGACCGGGGCTACCAGGCGTTCCACATTGGCACCCAGCTCAAGCTGGCCCGCGAAGATGCCGGGCTCACGCAGGCACAGGTTGCCGAGCGGCTGAGAACTCACAAATCCGCGGTCAGCCGCATGGAAAACCAGTCGGAAGATATCCGCCTTTCCACCTTACAACGGTACGCTCAGGCGGTGGGCTGCATCCTCAAGCTGGAGTTGATGCCGGCTTCGGAGGGGACGGTCGCGCGAGCCATCCGGGGATATCAGGAGGAACTTGCGGCAGCCCCGGCCACGAGCGTCCGCGCGCGACGGGCCAAACCCGCAGCCCGGTACGCGGAACATGGCGACTAAGCTCGACAAGCCCATCAAGCGTGAGCTGGACATCGAGGGCATCACCTACACGGTGACGATCTCGCCCGACGGCGTACAGGTGGTGCAGAAGGGGAAGCGGAAGGGGCTCTCCGTGTCGTGGACCTCGTTCGTGAACGGCGATGCGGCGCTCGCGGCCGAACTGCGCGCCTCGCTGGAGGCCCTTCCGCAACGCTGATTGGGACCGTTCCTGAACAGCTACACAATTGCCGTTGTCCCGGTTGAGGGATGGCGGCTATTGTTCGTAGGTACCGCACCCACACCTCCTCGCGGTCCGACGCCCTTCCCAACTTCAGGAGCCTCCCCATGCCACTCGCCGGAAATGTGACCCCCGCACCCGCGGGTCTCCGCGGCTTCGACGCCAACACCCCCATCAGCGCTGCGGCGGCCCGGGCGTTCTGGGACGCCGGGTACCGCTTTGCGCTGCGCTACGTAGGACGCACGCAGATGGCCTCGCACGACCTGACGACGGCCGAAGCGGAGATCCTGCTGAACCAGGGCTTCGGGCTCATGCCCGTGCAGCACGTGCTGGACCCGGGGTGGCAGCCCACTACGGCCCTTGGCCAGGAGTACGGGGCCAACGCCGCCACGTTCTCGCAGCAGATCGGTTTTCCGCCCGGCGTCAACGTGTGGTGCGACCTGGAATCCGTCTCCCACGAGGCCAGCGCCGCCGACGTGATCGGCTACTGCAACGCCTGGTACACGGCCGTCGCGAACGCCGGGTACGTCCCCGGCCTGTACGTGGGCTACGAGCCCGGCCTTACGGGGCAGCAGCTGTACGGCTCGCTGAAGTTCTCCCGCTACTGGGCGGCGTACAACGTGGACGGGGTTTCCAATCCCAAGCCCCGGAGCTGGCAGCTGGTGCAGATGGAGGGCAGTGGCACCGTCGGCGGGCTGAGCACCGAGGTGTACGACGCCGACGAGACGCGGACGGACGGCGAGGGCAGCACCCCGGTGTGGCTGCAGCGCTGACATCTTCCCCCTGCCAGCTCTCTCGGCACGTTGGTAGAAATACGAAGCGGCGGCACCCTGGCGGTGCCGCCGGTTCGTCGTTCGGGCTGGAGAGCCTCCCAACTGCGGGAGGCTTCAACTGCACGCACACCCGAGCTGCGGAAGCGCCATCGAACTCTCCCTCTCCGCATGCGCAGCATGCGGAGAGGGGCCGGGGGAGGGGCATGCCGATCCGTCAGCGCTGCGTGGGCGGGCGGAGCGTGGCGGGGAGGACGATGCGGCGCTTCGGGAGAACCCACAAGAGCGCGCCGCCGGCGTAGACCTCGCGCGCCACGCCGGCCAGCGGAGGAACCACCAGCAGGAGCAGGTAGCCCGCGGCGAACGCGACTTCCTTGCGGCGGTTGCGGCGGATCCCCTGCTCGGATTGGCGTCGCTCCATCAGCCCCGTGATGTCGCCGCGGCGCTCACTGACCTCCGCCAGGCCCGCGGCGGCGGTGGATTCCATCCAGGCGACTCCCAGCCGCGCCCCCGAGCGGATGAGCCGGTTCAGCAGCGCCACGAAGCCGGCGATAGCCAGCACGGGGAGGACGATTCTCAGGAATTCGTTCATCCGCACAGTCTGGCCGTCCGCCGCCCGTTTCGCAATCCAGGCGCGCGGACGCCTTCGTGGTTACGACGCGCGGCCGATGTCCAGCACCTCGGTGATCACGGAGCGAATCCCCCAGTCCTCCGCCTCGGCACAGCTGCTGAACCACAGGTCGATCTTGTTGCCCCGCACCGCGCCGCCCGTGTCCATAATGACGAAGACGCCGATCAGGCGCCCGTCGGTGTGCGACACGCGTACGACGGAGCCCAACGGCAGCACGTTGGGATCGCCCGCCGCGATGCCGTCGCGCACGCGCACGCCCGTCCGCGTGGTGCCGCGCAGGCAGTACGCGGTGGAGCGCATCTCCACGCGCCGCTCCACGTCCACCGAGCGCGATTCCGCACGCGGCAGGTCCATCCGTTCCGGCGTGTTCGTGCGGCTGGCGGAGGGTACCACGGCCACCGCGCGTGCCACGGCTGAATCGGCCGCCGCTCGCGTGGTGCGGGTGGCGCCAGTGTCCCGGGCCTGCGCATCGGCGGCGGGGGCCAAGGCGAGCAGCAGGGCGGCGGCGATCAGGAAACGAGTCATGCGAAACCTCCAGGGGGGTCAGTCGACGGCGACCACCGGGTGCTCGCCGCGGAACAGCGCCGACGAGCGGTAGCGTGCCATCCCGTGGTGCACCAGCAGCTTGATGAGCACGGCGAGCGGAACGGCGATCAGCAGTCCCAGGAATCCAAGGAAGAAGCCGAACACCGACAGCGCCAGGATCACCCACACGGGGTGCAATCCCACCGATTCGCCGACGATCTTGGGGCCGAGCACGGCGCTGTCCAGCACCTGCACCACGGCGAACACGATGCCGATCTTCCCCAAGCTCCACAGGATGTCGTTGGAGAAGATGGCGATGATCAGCGCCGGAATCAGGCTGGCGACGAGCCCCATGTACGGCACCACGTTGAACACGCCGGCCACCACGCCCAGCAGCAGCGCGTACGGAAAGCCCAGCAGCATGAAGCCCAGCCAGGTGAGCACGCCCACCGCCGCCGCGGCGATCAGCTGCCCGCGCATGTAGCTGGCGAGCAGCCGGTCGTACTCGGTTGTGAACGATACCACGCGCTCGCGGTACGTCGTGGGGATCAGGTCGCGGAGCCGCGCGACGATCGTGGGCCAGTCGCGCAGCAGGTAGAAGGTGAGGATCGGGGTCAGGAACACGTAGCCCAGCAGCGTGAGCACCGTCCCCAGCCCGCGTCCCAGCCCAAGCACGCCGCGCCAGATTCCGTTCGCCAGCACGGTCTGCCGCTGCTGCATCCACGCCATTACCGCTTCCGGCTGGATGGACTTCATCCGCTCCAGCAGCATCTGCTCATCCAGCCCCGGCAGGTCGCGGCTGGCCAGCGTGGCCTGCCACTGCTCCAGCCGCAGCGTCGCCGTCTGGATCAGCTGCGGCGTCCCGCGGATGAACTCCGCGATTTGCGCGCTCAGCGCCGGGATGCCCAGGAAGAAGACCAGGAAGATGATGACGAGCGCGGGCAGCGCGAGGAGCATCGTGGCGGTGTTGCGCGAGATCCTGCGCCGCTCCAGCCGCGCCACCAGCGGGTGCTGCAGGTACGCCAGCACCACCGCCAGCACGAACGGCGCAAGAAGGAACCCCGTCGTGTGAAGGATCCACATCATCGTCAGCCCCACCGCCGCGCTGACGATCAGCAGGTGGTGCCGCGTTCCCGAGTACGGCTGCATCAGGAACAGCAGCAGCAGGAACAGGATGAACGGGTTGAGGATGCTCTGCACGCTGTAGAGAAAGAACCCCACCACCAGCAGCACGATCACCCAATGGAACGCACGCCAATTGAAGCTGTCGGATGGATTGTCGATCATCGATTCTGAAGGCACGGAAACGTGATGGCGGGCTGGTACAGTAGCACCCGAGGGGCGCACAGGCCAGAGCGGAGGGCTCGCCGGATTGGCGCGCATCGTGCACAAGCACATCCGTTCCAAGCACTTAGGGGCTTACAGCGGAGGGATACGAAGATGGGTCTACTGGGAATGCTGCGGCCGACGCGCCGCGACGCCAAGACGATGATGCTCATGGGCGCGGCCAACTGGGCGGCGCGGCGCTACGGCGGGCGCAGCACGGGCACCAGCCGCGCGCTGAGCCACGCCACCTGGGCCCTGCCGCTCGGGATGATGGTCGCCGACCACCTGCGCAACCGCCGCGCCCGCTGACGAGCCGCCGACGCACGCACGAAAGGCCGCCCCGCGAGAGGCGGCCTTCTTGTACTGAGGAGGTATCGCATGGCCTGCGCCGTCTAAACTATCGCGGTGCTATGTAGAGAGCGGCCAATTCTCTCTTACGGCTGGCGGGGGCGACGCGCCACCCTGGCAATCGGTGGCTACGCAGATGGGACCAACTTATCCCTCTCGCGCTCGGAAAGCCTCGGGGAGAATGGCGACCTCGAAGTAGTGCCTGTCACCATGATCTTGCGGGTCTATCGACACGATCTCCGCAGGGATCGCGGATGACCGGAGATACTTGACAAGGGCCTCACGAAATACGTAGTAGCGCGACTTCCCATTGTTCACCATGATCCCAATGCTCGCACCTTGGGAATCGTGAGCACAAACCGCCAAGAGTCGGTCCGCGACATC
>NZ_DATBNB010000455.1 GCF_036554565.1 Longimicrobium sp.
CACTTTCGCACTTTCGCACTTTCGCACTTTCGCACTTTCGCACTCACGCACTTCCCCTCACATCCCGCCGCTGACCAGAAACACCCATTCCCACCCCTCGCGTCCGCGGCGGAAGCCGGCGCGCAGGCCGTTGTAGCGCAGGTCCGACGCGTATTCCGGCGGGGCCGCCCAGATCGGGGTGCCGGCCACGCTGGCGATGCCCCGGTCCAGCAGAAAGGGCAGGCGGTCCACCGCGCGGTATCCCTCGCGTTCCCACTCGGCCAGCGTTTCCAGAATGCCGGGGTCGATGGGCCCCAGCGTGTGCACGAAATCGCGCGACATCGCCCGGCGCAGCGCCGGCACGTCGCGGCGCGAGGCGGCGTCCCGGATGGCGAGGGCGAAGTCGGCCAGATCCATCTCCGCGGCGGTCACGATGTCCAGGGGCACGTGCACCACGCTCTCTCGCGGCAGCCAGCCCGACGGCGCGCCAGGACAGTGGATGCAGCGCACCAGCAACTCCGTCGTGTCCGCCCGCAGCACCTCCATCCGCATGAAGACGAAGGGCAGGGTCACGGCGCCTGTCTCACCGCGCAGCGCCAAACCCGCGGTGCGAGTCCATACGCTCTGCGACTGCGCGATCACGGGCGGCGCGGGCGGACCCGCCTGCACCGGCGCGGGTGCGGGCGGAGGCACGGGCCGCTGCGGGGCCGGGCACGCGGCCAGGGCCAGGCAGGCGATCGGGACGGCGAAGCGGCGCATCGGGTCCAGTCCGGGGTATGGGCGGCCGTCCCGTATCCGGCACGCGGCGCGCCACGTAAATTCCGGCCGCACGCCAACCCCGCCACCTGCTGCCCGATCGTGACCGCATCCACCGCTCCGCTGGCCCTGGTCTGCTCCGTTCCGTTCGAGTGCGAGCGCCTTCGCGCGGCACTGGACGGCGCGGAGAACGTGCTCGTCGGGCGCAAGCCGGCGTGGGCGGGGCGGCTGGACGGGAGCGACGTCATTCTGCTTCCCGGGGGGATGGGAAAGACCAACGCCGCCCACGCGCTGACGGCCCTGCTGGAGACGCGCGCCGTGAGTGGAGTGATCGGCTTCGGGATCGGCGGGGCGTACCCGGGCTCGGGGCTGGAGATCGGCTCCATCGCCCTGGCGACGAGCGCCATCTACGGCGACGAAGGGGTGGAGGCGCCGGGCGGGTGGATATCGACGGAGGAGATCGGGATCCCACTCTGGCGGGCGGAGGGGACACCCAGGTTCAACGAGTTTCCGCTGGACGCGGCGCTGGTGGAACGTGCACGGGCGGCCCTGGAGCACGCCGGAATGGATGTGCGGACCGGTCCGTTCGTCACCGTCTCCGCCTGCTCGGGGACGGGCGCGCTGGGACGGCAACGGGCGGCGCGGTTCGGGGCGGTGTGCGAGGGGATGGAGGGCGCGGCGCTGGCGCACGTGGCGGCTATCTACCAGGTACCGTTCCTGGAGTTGCGCGGCATCAGCAACCACGTCGAGGACCGCGACATGAGCCGCTGGCGCATCCGCGAGGCCGCCGAAGCCGCGCAGGCGGCGGTCCGCGTCGTGGGTCAAGCGCTCACCCGACTGCGTTGAACGACCGGGTACGATAGACAGAGGAGGGAGCGCGTCCTCGGCCGCCGTGGGGCCCTCACCCGGCCGCGC
>NZ_DATBNB010000456.1 GCF_036554565.1 Longimicrobium sp.
CGCTGAACGCGTGTGCACTTGCGCGCGCGGCGCCAACCTGCTACGATGGTGCTGCACGACGGCGTGCACGCCCCCGTTCCGGGGCCGCCCCGCCGTGCGCACCGCCTCAATCGCGCCCGACCTTCGCTGCGGGGCCCTCGCCGCCCTGACGCTCCCGGATCAATGCCAGATACCGTCAACAAAGCAGCTTTGCGCATCGTAGAGACGCCGCGCCCCGTCGAACCGGCCGTCGTACGCATCGCCATTCCCGAGCGGGCCGAAACGCCTCCGGCGGAGCGCTACATCATGACGCTCCCCCGCAAGGTGGTGCGCGTCCTCGCCGACTCGGCGGTGGTGGGCTGGGCCGTGCTCGTCTCGGCGTGGCTGCTGGGTGTACGCGCGGAAACGGCGCTCATGGCCACCGGGGTGCTGCTGCTCACCTATCCGCTCGCGTTCTACCTGAGCGGAATGTACGAGATCGACGTGCGCGTCAGCGGGCGCCGTACCCTTCAGCGGCTGGTGATGGCCTCGGTCCTGGTGGCGGGGATCGCCGCGCCCCTGGCGTACCTGCTGGACTCGCTGCGGCTCCCCCATGCCCTGCTGCTGTCGGTGCTGGCCCTGGTGATGCTGGTGCACCCCGTGTGTAACAAGGTGCTGAACTGGGTGATGCACGTGTCGCTGCCCCCGCTGCGGGTGGCCATCGTGGGAAGCGGCGAGGCGGCCGAGGCGCTGGTGCGGGTGATGAAGGGAAGCCGGGCCCACGAGGTGGTGGCGGTGTGCGCCGACGGGGGCACCACCCTTCGCCGGATCGTGGCGTCGCGCCGTTCGGGGGGCGAAGCCCTTCGCGACGGGGTGGAGCAGATCATCGTGGCCGTCACCGGGCCGCTCTCGCAGGCGACGCTCGACGTGCTGCTGGAGGCGCGCACGCACGGGGTTCCCGTCACCGACATCATCCCCCCGTACGAGGCGCTCACCGGACGCGTTCCCGTGAACCACCTCACCAAGGAGTGGGTGGCGTTCGCCTCGGGGTTCCTCCCGCACCGACGGTTCGAGGCCAAGGTCAAGCGGCTGGTCGACATCGGCGCGTCGCTGGCCCTGCTGCTGCTGTTCCTTCCCGTCGGCCTGGTGGTGGCGCTGCTGGTGCGCCTGGACTCGCCGGGGCCGGTGTTCCACCGGCAGAAGCGGGTGGGCGCCAACAGCCGCGTCTTCGAGATCGTAAAGTTCAGGACCATGCGCGCCGACGCCGAGCGGGGCACCGGGGCGGTGTGGGCGGCGCGCAACGACACCCGGATCACCCGATTGGGCAAGTGGCTGCGGCTGTCGCGCCTGGACGAGTTTCCGCAGCTGGTGAACGTGCTGCGGGGCGAGATGAGCCTGGTGGGCCCGCGCCCCGAACGCCCCGAGTTCGTGCGGCTGCTGGCCGAGCGGGTGCCCTACTACGAGCTGCGGCACCTGGTGAAGCCGGGGATCACGGGGTGGGCGCAGGTGTGCTACCCGTACGGCGCCTCGGTCGAGGACGCCCGCGTCAAGCTGGAGTACGACCTGTACTACATCCGCCACCGTACGCCGCTCTTCGACGTGCGGGTGATGGCCAAGACGCTCAGCGTGCTGCTCTTCGCCCAGGGCAGCCGCTAGGCGACGTGCGCGGCGGGGACGAAGGGGCCGGGTGAAGCGAGCTTCACCCGGCCCCTTGCGTTTCGCGGACCGCGCGTTCCGCCGCCCGGGCGATGAACAGCCCCACTGGCAGCAGCAGCGCCCATTCCTTCCCCCGCCGCACCAGCACGCGGGCGGCGCGCTCGGCCCGCGGTGCGTGGCGCCGCAGCCAGGCCAGCGGCGCAAAGGCCGAGGCGATGCCCAGCGTGTGCGCCCCGCTCGCCGACGGCGCTCCCGACCGCGCCGCCACCGCGGCGCTGCCGGCCAGCCAGGCGTATTCCAGCACGGCGCCGCGCAGCCCCCAGCGCGGAAAGGCTTCCGTCATCAGGTAGCTCCCGGCCGCCGTGAGCGCGAAGCCGTCGGCCCCCACCCCGGCGCCGTTCGCGATGGCCACGGCCCGCTCCAGCTGCGCGGTCACCGGCGCCGCCTGCGCCTCGCGGGCCGCCGCCGCGCGCACGGCGTGCAGGTCGCCGGGCGCGCACCGGGCCACCGCGTCCGCGATCAGGAGCAGGTCGCGCAGGCGCCCGCGCCGGTCGGGGTGGTGCACGGCGGAGTGCACCAGCAGGTGGAGCAGGTGGTCGGCGGGGTGAAGCACCCGCAGCGGCGAGTGGGCGACGGGAACGGCGCGGTCCAGCGCGGCGGGCGGGAGGCCGGGGGCGGTGGTGTGGATCTCCACCGGCAGCCCCGCTTCCTGCGTGCGCACCGCCAGCCGGTGCGAGGCGGCCCGGCCCTGCCCCTGGAACCCGGACCGGTCCAGCGCCTCCGCCACCGCACGCGCCGCGGCGGGGGTGCCCAGCACGTCGACGTCCTGCATGGGCACCTGCCGCCCCCCGTACAGCAGCGGCGCCGCCCCCTTCAGCACCACCAGCGACACTCCCGGCCCGCGCACCGCCTGGCCCAGGCGGCGCAGTTCCGCCCGTGCGGAGAGGACGCTGCGGCTTTCGTCCACGGCCTGCGCGCGGATGGCCCGGCTCCCGGCGGGGTCGTCCGCCGCGGCGCCGCGTGCCGCCAGGGCGAGCGCGCACCGCTCCACCCCCAGGAACAGCCCCCATCCCGCCGGGGAAACCGGGGGCGGGGGGAGCGGGGGACCGGGCGAGGAAAGAACTTGCAGCGCCCACTCCCGCAGGTGAAGGGCGCCCAGCACGGGTTCGGAGGTGCGCGGCATGTACGGGGGAGCGCAAAGGGGAACGGCGAGCGCCGGAAAATGGACCGGCGCCCGGGGCCGTGCAAGCCGCCTGCCGCGGACGCCCGGGTTGCCGCACGGCCGGGAGACGCCTATGTTCTCCCGGTTTTTTCACGTTCCGGCCCGCCCCGAGAGCAAGGACGAATGACGCAGGAGCCCGCAGTCGAGCAGCTGATCGCGCGCGGCAGGGACGCGCTGGCGCGCAGCCAGTACCTGTCCGCGCTGGACGACCTGCAGGCCGCCGCCACGCAGCGCCCCGGGTTCGCCGACGTGCAGAACATGCTGGGGCTGTGCCTGTCGATGCTGGGGCGCGCCGACGAGGCCCTGGCCGCCTTCGGGCGCGCCACCGAGCTCAACCCGGGCTACGTCGAAGCGCACGTGAACCAGGCGATCACCCTCAACGACCTGGGCCGGGTGGACGAGGCGCGCGAGTCGTTCCGCCGCGCCGCCGAGGCCGACGAGGCCAAGGGCGGGCGCTTTCCGTCCGCCGCGGCTGCGCGCATCGCCAACCTCCATCGCGAGCTGGGGGACGCGTACGAACAGGCCGGCGCGCCGGAAGAGGCGGTGGCGCAGTACCGCGCCGCCGTGGGGATCCGCCCGCAGTTCCTGGACATCCGCACCCGCCTGGGCCGCACCCTCATCGAGATGGGGAGCCTGGACGAGGCCGCCGCCGAGCTGGAGGCCGTGCTCGACCAGAACCCCGGGTTCGCCCAGGCGCGCGCCAACCTGGGGCTGGCCCGCTTTCGCGCGGGCGACCTGGACGCCGCCGAGCGCGAGTGGCGGCGCTGCCTGCAGCAGCAGCCCGGCAACGCGCAGGTTTCCGCCTACCTGGGCATGCTGGAGCGGCGCCGCGGCGAGGCCCGGTCCGCGTGACCCGCACCCGAGAGAACCTGCGGACGCTCCGCGGGTACATGCAGCCCATGACTTACCAGACACCCATCCGCCGGGCCCTCGTGGCCCTTGCCGCCGCCGCCACCCTGGGGGGCTGCGCCATCTTCCGCACCCCGCCGCCGCTCACCCTGGAGTCGGCGTACGCCCAGGGAATGCGGGCCTACGAGGCCGGCCGCTGGCGCCGCGCCGCCGAGCTCCTCACCCAGTTCGTGACCGCGGCCGGCGCCGACGCGCGGCTCAAGCCCGCGCTGATGGCGCTGGGCCGCAGCCACATGCAGTCGCGGGACTACGTGACCGCCGCCTCCGACTACCTGCGGGTGGCCACCGAGTTTCCCTCGGACCCCGAGGCCATCCAGGCGCGGTTCGGCCTCTGCCAGGCGTACCACAGCCTGTCGCCGCGGGCGCAGCTGGACCAGGAGTACACGGTGGCGGCCATCACCTACTGCGACTCGTACGCCTCGCTGTACCCCGCCACCCCCGACGCCACGCAGGCCCGCGAGTGGATCACGGCCATGCGGCACAAGCTGGCCGAAAAGGCGTACCAGAACGGGTTCTTCTACTTTCGCCGCGGCCTGTACGACGCCTCGCTGGTGTACTTCAACGAGGTGATGGACTCGTACTCCGACACTCCGTCGGCCGCCCCCGCGCTGCTGCGGCTGGTGGAGGCGTACGGCCGCATGGGGTACGACGAGGAAGAAGCCGCCGCCCGGGCGCGGCTGCTGCGCGAGTTCCCGCAGAGCGCCGAGGCCCGCATGCTTCCCGCCGCGGCCCCGGCCGACTCGGCCGACTCGGCCGGGCGCTGACGCGGCCCGTGCGCCTGGGGGTGTACGGCGGCACCTTCGACCCGCCGCACCTGGGGCACCTGGTGGCCGCGTCGGACACGTGCGAGGCGCTGGGGCTGCACCGGGTGCTGTGGGTGCCCTCGGCCGTCCACCCGCTGAAGGCGGGGCGGGTGCGCACCCCGCCGGCGCTGCGGCTGGAGATGGTGCGCGCCGCCATCGCCGGCGACCCGCGCTTCGCCGCCGACGACCTGGAGCTGCGCAGGCAGGGCCCGTCGTACACGGTCGATACGCTGCGGGAGCTGCGCGCGCGCGAGCCCGCCGCCGAGCTGTTCTTCATCACCGGCGCCGACATCCTGGCCGAGCTCCATCGCTGGCGCGAGCCCGACGAGGTGCTTCGCCTGGCCACGCTGGTGGTGGTTTCGCGGGCGGGCGAGGCGCTTTCGCCGTCCGGGGGCGCCGCGGCACGGGCCGTGGAGATCACCCGCGTGGACGTTTCGTCGACGCAGGTCCGCCGCCTAGCCGCGGCGGGCAAGAGCATTCGATACCTGGTTCCCGAGGCCGTGCGCGCCGTCATCGAGCGCGAGCGGCTGTACCGGGACCTTTCCCATTGATCAGGCTGAAGGAACGCAGATGCTGAAGAGCCTCGTACACGCCGTGTTCGGCACGCGCCACACGCGCGAGCTGAAGCGGCTGCGGCCCGTCGTGGAACAGATCAACGCCCATTTCGAGCGGCTGAAAGACGTGTCCGACGACGAGCTGCGCGGGCAGACCGCGCGCTTCCGCGAGCGCATCGCCGAGGCCACGTCGGAGGTGGAGGCCGAGCTGGGCGACCTTCGCGCCCAGCGCCGCCAGTCCGAGGACGCCGCCGAGCGCGAGGCGCTGTCGCAGGCCATCGGCGACGCCGAAAAGCGGCTGAACGCCGAGCTGGAGGCGGTGCTCGACGAGATCCTGCCCGAGGCGTTCGCAACGGTGAAGGCGGCGGCGCACCGGCTGGTGGGCTCCGAGGCGCAGGTGACGGGGCGCACCCTGAGCTGGGACATGGTGCACTACGACGTGCAGCTGATCGGCGGCATGGCGCTTCACCACGGGCGCGTGGCCGAAATGGCCACTGGCGAGGGGAAGACCCTGGTGGCCACCCTGCCGCTGTACCTGAACGCGCTGGCCGGCCGCGGGGCGCACCTGGTGACGGTGAACCCGTACCTGGCGCAGCGCGACAGCGAGTGGATGGGGCACCTGTACGGGTTCCTGGGGCTCACCGTGGGGTGCATCGACCTTCACGAGCCCAACACCCCCGAGCGCCGCGCCGCCTACGGCGCCGACATCACCTACGGCACCAACAACGAGTTCGGCTTCGACTACCTGCGCGACAACATGGTGCACGAGGTGGGGCAGCGCGTGCAGCGCGGCCACCACTACGCCATCGTCGACGAGGTAGACTCGGTGCTGATCGACGAGGCGCGCACCCCGCTGATCATCTCCGGCCCGGTGGGCACGGGGACCAACGCGGCGTACGCCCGCTACAACCCGTCCGTGTCCGACCTGCACCGCCGCCAGACGCGGCTGGTGAACGAGCTGATCGCGCAGGCCGAAAAGGACATCGAAGGGGGCGACACCTACGCCGCGGGCGAAAAGCTCTTCCTGGCCCGCCGCGGCTCGCCGCGGAACAAGCGGCTGCAGAAGATGCTGAACGACGACCCCGGCCTGGTGAAGGTGATCGGCAAGGTCGAGCGCGACTACATGATGGACAAGCGCGTCCACGAGTTGGAGGAGAACCTCCTGTACTCCATGGACGAAAAGGGCCACACCATCCACCTGACGGACCAGGGGCTCGACGTGCTGGCCCCGGACGACCACGACGCCTTCGTGGTCCCCGACATCTCCGAGGCGGTGCACCGGGTGGAGCTGGACGCCTCGCTTTCGCTGGACGAGAAGCGCGACCGCAAGGACGAGCTGGAGCGCGAGTACGCCGACAAGAGCGAGCGCATCCACATCATCCACCAGCTGCTCAAGGCGTACACGCTTTTCAACAAGGACGAGCAGTACGTCATCCAGAACGGCGAGGCGATGATCGTCGACGAGTTCACCGGCCGCATGATGCCCGGCCGGCGCTGGAGCGACGGGCTTCACCAGGCGGTGGAGGCCAAGGAAGGCGTGGCGGTGAAGGCCGAGACGCAGACGCTGGCCACCATCACCATCCAGAACTACTTCCGGATGTACGACAAGCTCGGCGGCATGACGGGCACCGCCGAGACCGAGGAGGGCGAGTTCCACCAGATCTACGGGCTCGACGTGATGGTGATCCCCACCAACCGTCCCGCCCAGCGCCAGGACCGCCACGACCTGGTGTACAAGACCAAGCGCGAAAAGCTGAACGCCATCGTCGAAGAGGTGCGCCGGCTTCACGCGATGGAGCTGCCCGTTCTCGTCGGAACCGTGAGCGTGGACACCTCCGAGACGCTTTCGCGCATGCTGAAGCGCGCGGGGGTGCCGCACGAGGTGCTGAACGCCAAGTACCACCAGCGCGAGGCCGAGATCGTGTCGCTGGCGGGGCAGGCGGGCGCGGTGACCATCGCCACGAACATGGCCGGCCGCGGCACCGACATCAAGCTGGGCGAGGGCGTCACCGCCCCACGCACCATCGCCTGGCTCAAGCAGCGCGGGGCAGACCTCAAGGCGCTCAGCACCTCGCCCGACCCGGCCACGGTGGTGGACCTGACCACGCAGGCCGACGACTTCGAGGTGGAAACGGGCGGGCTGCACATCATCGGCTCCGAGCGGCACGAGTCGCGGCGCATCGACCGGCAGCTGCGCGGACGCGCGGGGCGCCAGGGCGACCCGGGCGCGTCGCAGTTCTTCCTGTCGCTGGAAGACGACCTGATGCGGCTGTTCGGCTCCGACCGCATCGCCTCGATCATGGACCGGCTGGGCGCGGAGGAGGGCGAGGTGATCACCCACCCGTGGATCACCAACTCCATCAGCGGCGCGCAGAAGCGCGTGGAGATGCAGAACTTCGAGGCGCGCAAGCGGCTGCTGGACTACGACGACGTGATGAACCAGCAGCGCGAGGTGATCTACGACCTGCGCACCTTTGCCCTGGAAGGCGGCGAAGAGCTGAAGGGCGAGGTGTGGGAGATGATCGAGCGGGCGCTCCCGGTGGTCGTCGACGAGTACGCCCCCGCCGGCGCGGCCACCGAGGAGTGGGACGTGGCGGGGCTGCGCCAGCGCCTGATGCTGGACTTCATGCTCACGGCCGACCGGCTTCCGGCGAACGAAGGCGATGCGCCGGGCTTCGCGGGGCGCGCGGAGCTGGACGACTACCTGGTGGAGGCGGCGCGGGAGCACTACCACGACAAGCTGGACCGCTTCGGCGAGGCGGCCGACGCGGTGCTGCGCTTCGTAGTGCTCAACACGATCGACGAGAAGTGGAAGGACCACCTGTACGACCTGGACCACCTGAAGGCGTCGATCGGGTTCCGGGGATGGGGGCAGAAGGACCCGCTGCTGGAGTACAAGAAGGAAGCGTACGACATGTTCGAGGACCTGATGACGGACCTCTACCAGTCGGCCGCGCGCTTCGTGTACCGGGCGCAGCTGGCGCCCATGGCGCCGCCCCCGCCGCCGCCGCCGATGACCTTCTCCGGCCCCGCCGCCGACGCGGAGCTGGGCGTGGCCGACGAGGCGCGGGAGCGCGACGAGCAGCCCGCGCCCGCGCCGCCGCCGCCGCCCCGCCGCGCCTCGCTGGGCATCAACCCGTACACCGCGGTTCCGCCGAAGCCACGGGAGATGCACACCAACCGCGAAGAGCCGGGCGCGCCCAAGCCCGCTCCCACCCCCGCGGTAGGGCGGAACGAGCCCTGCCCGTGCGGAAGCGGCAAGAAGTACAAGAACTGCCACGGCAAGGCGTAGGGCAGGGAATCGGGCCACCGAACGGGGGCCCGGAGCGGAATGCTCCGGGCCCCCGTTCGCACTTTCGCACTTTCGCACTCCCGCACTCACGCACTCACGCACCTGCCCGCAGGCGGGAAAAGTGGCTGGTGTGGAAGGCGGGCGGTGATTACATTCGGGATGTGTTCGGGTGGCCGCACGGTGCGGGCGCCTGGCGAAACCCCGGTCCCGGAGCCGCGTGCATGGTCACGATCACGTGTCCCATTCCCCCCGCCTTCGTCAGCATCAAGCACTGGCCGGAGTCCGAAAAGCCGCGCGAGCGGCTGCGGTCGCAGGGGGCCGAGGCGCTGTCTGCCCGCGAGCTGCTGGCGCTGCTCATCGAAACGGGGGAGCCCCCCCGGCGGGGCCGGCCGCCGCGGTCGGCCATGGACCTGGCCGGCGACCTCCTGAACTGGTTCGCGCCCGAAGGCGGCGACGAATCGCTGCGGCGCATCAGCCAGGCGCCGCTCAGCGCGCTCTGCGAGGTGCCGGGCATCGGGCCGGCCAAGGCCGCCAAGATCA